>BJGN01000126.1 GCA_014190515.1 Bacteroidota bacterium | reverse complement strand
TTCTAATCTGACTTTTACTTTTTTTCCTATAAAGGGTTTGACCATTGATTATGTATTAGGTGCAGATGTTTACAGCCAGACCGGGAAAACTTTTATTCCCGCTTATCCATATCCTGGGGTTAACGTGTTATATTTTGCAAATGGTTATGCAGCAAATGTTACTTCTAACTTTAGATTATTCAACAATGATATCAATGCAACCTATCAAACCGATTTTTCACCTGCTATCAGTTCTACCACTGCAGTAGGGTTCAATTATCAGTATAATAGAGCGGATAGATTATTTTCAGCAGGGGAAAACCTACTGCCTTCCATCTCCACGATAAATGGTTCTTCAGCGGTTACCAGTAGTTATGGACTGGATCAATACGCAATCAGTGGCTATTTTTTGCAACAAACTTTTGGTGTAAACAATAAATTATTCCTTACTTTAGCGGGTAGGGTTGATGGTTCAACAAAATTTTCAGTTGAACAAAGGAATCAATTTTATCCAAAACTTGGATTAAGTTACGTGCTTTCAGAAACTGATTTTTGGAAGAATAGCTTCCTGAAATCTATAAACTCTTTTAAATTAAGATCTTCCTGGGGAGAATCAGGTGGTTTAAATGCCATTGGTTCTTATGACAGATTCTATCAATTTAGTCCAGTAGTTAATCAAGGGCGCCAAACTTTTGTTCCAAGTTCTCAAATGGCAAATGCGAACATCAGACCGGAAAGAACACGCTCATTTGAAATAGGTGCCGATGCAGGTTTCTTCAATAATAAAGTGAGTTTATTAGCTACTTATTACAGAAATAACGTATTTGATCTGGTGGTAAATCGTTTATTGGCACCTACAGAAGGAGGTAGAAGCATAGTGGATAATGTAGGTGAATTGGAAAATAGAGGGGTCGAATTAGCTCTTGGCTTAAATTTGGTTCAAAAGAAGGACTTTAACTGGGATTTGAATTTTATTTATAGCCGGAATATTGGTAAGGTGGTAAGTGCAGGAAGTCCTTTAGTCGCTATTAATACTGCTACAGGTGCTCCGATTTTTCTGGTACAAGGTGAAGCTCCAAGTGTTTTCTTTGGAACTTATTATGCGAGAAATGCAGATGGCACCTTACTTATGGATGCAAGAGGTTTACCTCAACCAGAAAAAGGTACTGCCCTGCCGTTTAAAGCAGGATCAGATATTCCGGCAGGTTCTTATGTTTATGCCGGCACGCTTTATACACCAAAAAGAGATGCATCAGGCCAACCCACAGGTACAGCCCTAAGAAAAATTATTGGAGATCCAAACCCCGATTTTATGGCTTCTTTTGGGAGTACCTTGAGATATAAAAGGTTAAATTTCTCCTTCTTGCTCGATGGTGTTTTTGGTGTTGATGTATTTAATGCCGACAGAAGAACTCGTCAAGGAGTGGGCATTGGCGATTACGCAGAGAGAGAAATGAAGGGGGAGTTGGTAAGAGGTTATGTATGGGCCATTTATCCAATAGAAGAATGGCGAGTTGACCCAGGTCAATATATTAAAATTAGAGAGGTTTCTTTAAGTTATAATTTACCTAGTCCTGTGAAGGGGATTAGTGATTTGAATTTAGCATTGATCGGCAGAAATTTATTCTCTTTTGATAAGTATGATGGCTTTGATCCTGAGACGAATGCAGGAGGGAACAGCGATTTATTCAGAGGAGTTGATTTTGGTAACGTACCTATTCCAAGAACTTTCCAATTGAGTTTGACTGCCAAATTTTAACCAATTATTAATCTTTAATGCTTTTTACCAATGCGAAATAATTTAATTTTAATTCTATTTCTTATCCTATCTGCTTTCCTGCCATCTTGTGAAAAGGAATATTTTAATCCCAGTGCAGCAGGTGAGGTTCAGGTGGTTTCCAGTGTGGATGGTTTGACAGCACTTGCGAATGGTTTGCAATTTACCTATTCGGTTGGTCGTCTTTCACCTGTCTATAATACTATCACAGCAAGCGGTTTTACAACGGGTGAACTTGCCATTTTAAATGCTGGAAATGCTTCTGAAAATTTTTTGAGTCTGGGAGGTACCTTTGTCGATGGAGGAAATAGTATTGTCAGTGCCCTTTGGGAACAAAACCATTTAGTTAAGGCAAATGCAGAAAAACTGCTTAAAAATGCTGCTAATTTCGGAGACCCAGCTTTTCAAAGTGCTGCCATTGCTTATGGTTCCATTTTTAAAGCGCTTAGCTTGGGAAATTTAGCTACTTATTTTCAACAAGCTCCTATTCAAGTTACTGCAAAGGCTTCCTTTCAAACCAGAGAGGCTCTGCTTACAGAGGCAATTACCACGTTAAATACTGCAAAATCAAAGGTTCAGGCAACAGCGCCTTCTTCTTCATTTTTAAATAAAACGGTGGGGGGATTAGATATTTTAAACACGATTAATGCATTGATTGCCAGATATAGTCTGATGAATGGTAAATGGGATGATGCGCTAACTGCAGCCAATGCAGTAAATCTTAAAGCAAAATCTGTTTTTCGTTATGATGATATTGCAAGGAATCCCATTTTTGATGTTGCTTTGAGCAATGTAAATGTTTTTCAACCTATTGATGCTAATTTAGGACTGAAAGGAGATTTAATTCCTTCCCAGGACGATAAAAGAGTGTTGTTCTACCTGAGAAGCAAAACCCCAAGTGCTACGGGTATTTTTTCAGGTACAGGTTTTTTTACTGCTAATAAAACTGAAATTCCTGTTTTTACTCCCGGTGAAATTATGTTGATAAAGGCTGAAGCTTTAGCAAGAAAAAATCAACTTTCTGATGCAAAAGTAGAATTGGATAAAGTGCTCACAAAAAAAGCAAGTGAAGATATTTTTGCTATTGGAGCTGATTTACCAGCTTATTCGGGTGCTTTAACTCAAGAGGCTCTCCTAAAAGAAATTTATAGAAATCGCTGTATCGAATTATATATGTCAGGTTTGAAATTGGAAGACAGTCGTCGTTTTCTAAGACCTGGACCAGGCGCTTCAGGGGCTGAAAGAACAAGAAATTTCTATCCTTATCCAAATAATGAGAGAGATAATAACCCTAATACACCAGCAGATCCTGCTATCTAACCGTTAATTATTTTTTATTTGCTGGCAATCTATTCCCCAAAAAAGAGTAGATTGCCTTTTTTTTATTCCTTTTGTCATGCTGAAAAAAGAAAGATTATCACTGATTTTGCGTGAAGTTAATATACACAATAAAGTAATTCTCTCTGATTTAAGTCAGAAATTATCCGTTTCGGAAGACACTATCAGAAGAGATTTGCAGGAACTTGCCGACGATGATAAGTTGATTAAAGTTAGAGGTGGTGCACTCAGTAAGTCATATCAGGCTTATTCTTACAGAGAAAATGAAATTTATGCCTATCAGGAAAAAACTATCATTGCTAAAAAGGCTATTAGTATGCTCAAGGATGATATGTTGGTGCTGATATCAGGCGGGTCAACAAATTTAGAAATTGCCAGAATCCTTCCTCCCGAGCTGCGCGTAACCTTTGTCACCGTTAGCTTGTCAACGGCCATGCAATTAATGGAACATCCTAACAGTGAAACCTTATTTATTGGGGGAAATCTCTCGAAAAGTGCAAAAATTGCCGTTGGTGGTGAAGTTATTCAGCATTTAGGTGAAATTCGACCCGATATTTGCTTTTTAGGTGTGAATGGCATTGATGCTAAAGAGGGGCTAACGGAGCTTGAAATGGAGATTGTTACCGTTAAAAGAGCTATGATAAAAGCATCAAGGAAGGTTTACGCCTTAGCTATTGCTGAAAAATTAAATTCTGTAAGGAAAATGAGGGTTTGTAATCTTTCAGAAATTGACGGTATTATCACGGAGCTTAATCCGCAGAATCCTATCCTTGCGCCCTACCATAATCTAAAAATTCAAATTATTTAATGATTCAATTCGGGTCAACGTCAATGACAAATCTTACCGAGGAAAAGGATTTATTATTTTTAAGCAATTGTTGTGCACCCAATAGCATTTCTTTTGCCTCTTGTAATTTACTATTCCCATTGTCTAGTTTTAATAAAAAATCGATGAGATAGTTATTTCTTACCCGGCCAATATAAGGAACGGCAGGACCTTTTAATCGGTTGCCAAAAATAGGAAATAAATAGTCTTTCAAAGAGTTTGCTGCCTGGTTAACGGTATCAGGATCAACATGTTTCAGAGAAATACGGATTAGCCTTTTAAATGGCGGATATTGAAATTGTTCTCTTTCACTCAATTCCCTTTCGTAGTACCTTTCTGTTTCATTTTCCAGAATATCGATGAGAACGGGACTGGAAATATTCATGGATTGAATGTAAACCTGACCTTGGCGCGCTCTTCTTCCCGCCCTTCCACTTACCTGAGTCATTAATTGAAAAGCTCTTTCCCCGGCTCTGAAATCGGGATATTGCATTAATTGGTCAGCACTCAAAATACCAACCATGCCAACATTTGCAAAATCTAATCCTTTTGTAACCATCTGTGTGCCAATCAAAATATCCAATTCTCCTTCCTCAAATTCCTGAATTAATCGGTTATGTGCAAATTTAGATTTTACAGTATCCATGTCCATACGCGCTATTCTGGCCTCAGGTAAAATTACTTGTAATTCGGCTTCAATTTTTTCTGTCCCAAAACCTTGAAGAAGTATTTCCTTACTTCCACAGGCGGGACATTGCGTTGGAGCAGGAGTATAATATCCACAATAGTGACATTTTAATCCTTGTCTCGATTTATGATAGGTTAAACTAACATCGCAATGGATACATTCTGAGTGCCAGCCACAAGTGGTACAACGCAGGGTAGGGGCAAAGCCTCTCCGATTTTGAAATAAAATGATTTGCTCTTTAAAAGTCAACCGCTCCCGCATTGCCTCAAGGATTGTTTCAGAAAACTCCTGAATCATTCTTTTATTTTTCTTTTCCTCCACTAGATTTATCATTGTAACCTTTGGAAGAATGGTGCCACCATACCGCTCATCGAGCTTTACCCAACCATATTTGCCTGTTTTACCATGATAATAGGATTCCAAAGAAGGCGTTGCCGTTCCCAAAATCACAGGAGATTTCCAGATATGGGCTAAATAAATGGCGGCATCGCGACCCTGATATCTCGGATTTGGTTCATTTTGTTTATAAGAAGGATCATGCTCTTCATCCACGATGATTAATTTCAGATTGGAAAATGGCAGAAACAGAGAAGATCTGGCGCCAACCAATAATGGTTTTCCATCTTTCACCTGCTGCCAGCTTTCAACCCGCTGCTTGTCTGTTAATCTGGAATGGTAAACAAGTACTTTGTCGTGAAAAACAGCTTGTAATCTACTGGTAACCTGGTTTGACAGGGCAATTTCCGGCAGAAGGTACAAAACCTGTCCACCCTGACTAATTACCTCATGCATAAATTTCATGTAAATCTGCGTTTTCCCACTTCCTGTAATACCTTGCAGTAAAACTACCTTATTTTCCTGGTGAAAATCCTGAATAGCTTGATATGCTATCGATTGCTTGGGGGTTAATATTATTTCATTTTCAATCCCTTCCTTCCACAAGGGCATATTGTACTGAATTTCATCGATTTGTAAAATATTTTTTTTGACCAATGCAGAAAGCACCGAACCATCCACCCCTGACCTTTTCAATAACTCTTTTCGGGTAACCTGGCTTTTTTCATTTTTCAATTGGAAGTAGGTCAAAAGCAGTTTTTCCTGCTTGGGAGATTTACTTATTTTAGTGAAAAGGGGGCCAATGAACTCTTGTTTTGATGAATAGGGCTCCTGGAGGTTTACAAAAAAAACGGTAGGTGGTTTATAGGGGTCTTTGAGATCTTCCTTTATTTCAATAAATCCTTTTTCAATCAGATTTCTGATGACCGGATAAATGGTTTTGATGCCCAACATATCCTGTATGTCCTGAAGATGAAGATATTCTCTTCCTGAAAGGGCTTCAATAATAAGGTATTCCTTATCGGGTAAAGAAAGAGGGTCAAAAGGTAATTGGGGGAGTAAAATGATTAACGATTCACTGGAAAGTTTCAGATTAGAAGGAAGAGCTGCCTGCATAATTTCACCCAGACTACAGCAATAATAGGTGGACATCCAGGACCAGAATTGTATCTGAAATATATTCACCAATGGTTTTTCGTCAATTAAACTCAACAGATATTTGGGCGTATGACCTTCTGGTTTTGTATTATTTATGCTATAAATGATGGCAGCGTACCTCTTTTTTTTACCGAATTGGACCTCTACACGCATTCCAATGGTAACCTTAGTAACCAATTCCTCCGGAACCGTGTAAGTATATAATCTATCCAGGGCTAAGGGTAAAATGACGGTACAATAAGTAAGACTGCCAGCAATATGTAGGGAATCAGGTATGGTGATTTCCTCTTTCATCTTTTTTTTCCAAAAATACGATAACTAAGTTATAATTCGCTACCCCTCTTGTTTTCATAAATTATAACTTACCCCCTTTTTTTTAAATTTAAATACCTTACATTTGAAGTAAGTAATCAAATTACATGCTAAGTTTATGAAAATGAATATTTCAACACCTGTTTTTGGACTTTTATTCTTCCTATTCCTCTTTTTTTCGTCATGTACTGAAAAGGAGTTGATTGCGCCAAGGGTTGATTCCGCAATATATAATCAATTGCAAGGCAAATTGATGGATGCAAAGCCTGGCGATGTTATTGAAATACCCGCAGGTACATTCTATTTTGACAGGCCTCTTTCATTAGAAGGTATTCATGGAGTTACCATTCGTGGTGCGGGTAAATTGAATACCGTTATTTCCTTTTTAGGCCAAAAGGTAGGGGCAGAGGGTATAAGGATTATTGCTGATTCTGTGACACTTAGCGATTTTACCGTGCAGGATACAAAAGGCGATGCCATAAAAATTCAGGATGCCACCTCGGTTACCTTAAGAAATATTCGCACTACATGGACAGGCGGGCCAAAAGAGTCAAATGGTGGTTATGGCATATATCCTGTGGCATGTAAAAATGTTTTAATTGAAGGTTGTGAGGCTTCCTACGCCTCTGATGCCGGTATTTATGTGGGACAATCAACCGAGGTAATCGTGAGAAATTGTCATGCACATGGAAATGTGGCAGGTATCGAAATTGAAAATTGTAAGCATTCTGCCGTTTTTAATAACATTGCAGAAGGTAATACAGGAGGTATTCTTGTTTTTGATTTGCCAGAATTACCCGCTGGAAATGGCTTTGATTGCAGAGTGTACAATAATGTTATCCGTAATAATAATTTAGCGAATTTTGCGCCAAAAGGAAATATCGTGGGTATCGTTCCCGCTGGTACGGGTATCATTCTCCTAGCAGCAAAATCAGTGACTATTTATGATAATCAAATACTTGGACATAAGACCATTGGAACAGCTATAGCAAGTTATGGGATTACCCAGAAGAAATATAAGGACATTAATTATAATCCCTACACTTACAATATTTCTCTGCGAAATAATATCTATAAAAGGTCAAAATCTTTCCCGGATTGGAGAAGTGATTTTGGTAAAATGGTCATTATGCTTTTCTGGGGAAAGTCGCAGGATATTCTTTATGATGGTATCCTGAACCCCGAATGGTCAGGTAAAAATCCAATGTTCCTATGTATTGAACAAAATCAACCCGACCTGCGTTTCGCCAATATTGATGCCGGAAACGATTTCAATAAGGTGGTGACTGATATGTCCGTGCATTTATGTAAAAAATAAAAAGGATTAAATGTCTGTTTTTCACAAAATATCTTTTCTCCTCCTCCTTTCTTTTGTATTGGTAAACTGTGAACCATCAAAAAAAGGAGATTTATCTGTTGAAAAGTCATTTGCATTGGTTGATGTGCCTGTACCAGAGGCCATTAATACAGATATAGATAAATTTCCTCTTCCATCTCTGTCAGAATATGGTTTTTTTGATTCTCC
>BJGN01000125.1 GCA_014190515.1 Bacteroidota bacterium | reverse complement strand
TAGCCTATACTTCTGGAAGTAAGGGAATGTTGGACATGTTTTTTATAACGGCTGCTTTAATGGTTGGTACAGCGGGTTTACCTCACGTTATTGTAAGATTTTTTACTGTACCAAAAGTGAAAGATGCGAGGAAATCAGCGGGTTATGCTTTGTTGTTTATCGCTATTTTATATACAACGGCGCCTGCCGTTGGGGTGTTTGGTATCTATAATATGATAACCAATATAAATGGTCAAAAAATTGAATCACTTCCTACCTGGGTACAAAACTGGCAGAAAACAGGGCTCATTGCCATTGAGGATAAAAATCAGGATGGTATGATTCTATACCAAAAAGATAAAGTTAAAAATGAGTTAACCATAGATAAAGATATTATGGTTCTGGCAAATCCTGAGATTGCTGGTTTACCCAATTGGGTAGTTGCTTTGGTAGCTGCCGGTGGATTAGCCGCCGCACTTTCTACCGCGGCCGGTCTGTTACTTGTTATTTCTACAGCAATAAGTCGAGATTTATTAAAAAATGCCCTGGCTCCCAATATTTCTGAGAAAAGTGAACTTCTATATGCCAGAATGGCCGCTATTTTTGCGGTTGTTGTTGCTGGCTATTTTGGGGTAAATCCGCCCGGTTTCGTGGCGGAAGTGGTAGCTTTTGCCTTCGGTTTGGCCGCCGCCTCTTTTTTTCCAGTTATTATTATGGGTATATTTTCAAAAAGAATGAATAAGGAAGGGGCTATCGCTGGTATGATTATAGGTCTTATTTTCACCCTCGGTTACCTCATTTATTTTAAATTCATGAATCCTGAACTTAACAATAAAGATCATTGGTGGTTTGGCATTTCTCCGGAGGGCATCGGAACGCTTGGAATGATTCTAAATTTTGTAGTTTCAATTATCATCAGCAGGTTTACGCCACCACCTCCAAAACACATTCAAGATCTTGTTGAAGAAATTAGAATTCCTCGCGGAGCCACTTCAGCAATCATTCATTAAATTAAACATCAATAAAAAATGGAATAAATTATAATTTATTCCATTTTTTTAATTGGTTTAAAGTGGCTTTCATGTCTTTTGGTAGGGGAGCTTCCCATTCCATTTTTATTTCTTTTGTAGGGTGCATTAGTCCTAATTTACCAGCATGTAATGATAATCGATGAAGTAATGGTCTATCTTCCTCTTCTGGTTTTACGATGGCGTGGTATTTATGTCCCTTAATATCTTTCCCGAAAACAGCTTCCCTTTTTCCATAAATTGAATCTACCAATAATGGGTGATTAATATATTTAAAATGGGTTCTGATCTGATGCGTTCTTCCTGTTTCAATTTTAATTTCTACAAAAGAGCCCAATTTAAATTTTTCTATCACTTTATAATGAGTTAAGGCTTCTTTTCCAACTTTTCCCGCTATCATTTTACCCTCCTGATAAGGATGGGGTGCAATTCTTGCATCAATCGTTCCTTCCTCTTCGTCAAGATGACCGTCAATAAACGCATAATAAGTTTTATCCACTTTATGAAGTAAAAACTGATTATTTAAGTGTTTGTGAGCATCTGCCGTTCGCGCGAAACATAATATGCCACTGGTTTCTCTATCAATTCTGTGGACTACAAAAATATCACCATTAAAATGAGTTTTCAATAAAACAGATAAATTTTCTTTGGACGCTTCAAATCTGTCGGGAATACTCAACATACCCGAGGGTTTGTTAATTACCACGATGTCTTCGTCGCTATACAAAATATCAATGTTCGTTTTCATTTTGAATTATTTCCTTAAAGGTTTTTTTATTAAATAAGTAATAATCCAAAACAATCAATTTTGAATATCTTCCAACGACAGTATTTCTCTCTTTGGTTCTCAGTGCCCTTACTAAAGAATTTCCTTCAGCACGCTTTTGTAATACCCTTCTAAAATTTTTATAAAAAGAAAGATGGGCTTTTAATATTGACATAACAAAATGTCTGTCTTTAGTAACCAGATATAAAATGGCTGCAAAACCATCCAAAATAAATCTGGCGGGTATTTTCCAAAATAAATGAGTGAAGGGTTCATTTTTCATTAAGGTATATAATGAATTTCTAAAATTCAAATAAACCTTTTTCGGCGAATCGTAGTCTAACGTGCCACCCCCTACATGATAAATGATTGCATCAGGAACGACTTTAATCTTGAAGCCTGCTCTTTTGACTCTCCAACACAAATCAATTTCTTCCATGTGCGCAAAATAGCTTGCATCAAAACCACCTATCGCTTTGAACAAAGGGGCCCGAATCATAAAAGCAGCACCACTGGCCCAAAATATTTCCGACGAATAATCATATTGTCCTAAGTCATTTTCAATATGACCTAATAGTCTTCCCTTACAAAACGGATAACCAAGAATGTCTAGCCAACCTCCAGCTCCACCTGCATATTCAAATTTCTTAGGCTCATCAAAAGAAAGAATCTTTGGCTGACAAATAGCAACGTTGTAGTCTGCTTCCATAACTTCCAATAGGGGAGTCATCCAATTTTCAGTGACAGATACATCAGAGTTAAGCAATAGGAAATAATCTGCCTGTATCATCTTTAACGCTTCATTATAACCTCCCGCATAACCAGTATTTTTCGGAAGGGTTATAATTTCAATGTCGTTACCAAAATTTTCATTTAAAAAAGCAACAGAATCGTCCGTGGAAAAATTATCAGCAATGAAAATTTTAGCATTGATTAATTTATATTTTATGACATCTGGAAGGAATTTCGCCAGCCACTCTCTACCATTATAATTTAATATAACGATGGCTATTTCTGGATTAATCTTCTTTGGCTCTATTTTATTTGCCTGTGCTAAAACAGCTTTTGCATGAATTTTATCTTCAGAAATTATTTTTGATAGTTTATCCAAAGTGTCAATTTGTTGGTCTGACCTCAAGAATTCTACTAAAAGAATACTAATTTTTTTGCCATAAATATCTTTATCGAAATCAAATATATTGACTTCAATCCTTAGTGATTGCTTTGAGTCAATGCTGGGTCGATGACCGATATACAACATACCCTCATATTGAACTTTATCAATATGAAGCCAAACGGCGTATATGCCGTCAGAGGGAATTAACTTGTGCTTGTCAGAAATTTGAAGATTAGCGGTTGGAAATCCTAATTTCTTTCCCATTTTGTCACCATGAACAACTTCTCCAGATAAAATATAGTGATCTTGAGCGAGTAAATTGGCTTGTTTAATATCACCCTGAAGTAAAGCTCTTCGTATCTTGGTTGAGCTAATAGCTATTTCTTCGATTTCTTGTTTCTCAATATCGATAACCTCATAGCCAAATTTAGCGCCGTGCCATTTTAAAAAATGTATGTCGCCCTGCCTGCTTAATCCAAACCTATGGTCATATCCAATAACAATATATCTTGGTTTAAATAATTTAACCAAAAACATTTCTATGTACTCATCTGCACTGAGCTGTGCAAAGGTTACCGTAAAAGGAACAATAACCAGATGATCTACCTCTAATTTTTCTAGTAAAATTATTTTTTCCTCAATGGTGGAAAGTAGCTGAAAATCATCTCCGGGGAAGACAATTTGTCTTGGATGTGGGTCAAAAGTGATTAATACACTCTCCCCACCCGTACTTTTTGCAAGACGATTAACTTTATTTATCAATTTTTTATGCCCTAAATGGACACCGTCAAATGATCCGATCGTTATTACCGCTTGTTTGAAAACGGGTAAATTATTAATATCCTTATGTATTCTCATAGCATCGCAAAGGTAAGTCTTAAAACCGATTTTTATGTCATGTTGTTTTATAAATTACTACCTTTGATATAGTTAAAAATCCATGATGGATATCCAGGAAATTACTAAAATACTAAAAAATGTTCTTCATCCTAAAACAGGGAAGGATATTGTGTCGTCTGATATAGTCAATCAACTTAGATTGGAAGAAAGTAATCTTTTCTTTAATCTTCATGTTTTTGGCTTGAATAGTTCTGAAAAATCAGAATTACACTTCAAATGTGTCCAGGAAATTAATGCCATTTATCCAGCGCTGAATGTTCATGTCCATCTGGTAAATGACAAAATTTCAATACCGGTTCCGGACAATAATTTGTTACCTCAAATTAAACATATTATTGCCGTTGGTTCTGGAAAGGGCGGGGTCGGAAAATCTACGGTTTCAGTAAATCTCGCGCTTGCGTTGAAAGCCGCCGGATTTAAAACGGGCATTCTGGATGCTGATCTTTATGGTCCATCCATACCTACTATGTTAGGTTTGTCAGGAAAAAGACCAGAAGTGGATACGGTAAACGGCCAACCTAAAATTAAACCACTGCTTGCCTTTGGTATGCCTCTTATCTCTATGGGTTTCATTATTGAACCTGAACAGGCTGTAGTAATGAGAGGTCCAAGATTATCCGGGATTATTAAACAATTTTTCCTGGATACTTTATGGCCTGAATTAGATTTTCTTATTGTTGATCTCCCTCCAGGTACCGGTGATGTTCAGCTTAGCTTAGTTCAAACGGTGCAATTAACCGGTGCTATTATTGTAACTACGCCACAGGAAGTCGCAGTCGTTGATGCCATTAAAGCGTTGAATATGTTTCAATTACCTTCTGTAAATGTACCCATTATTGGCGTGGTCGAAAATATGTCCTGGTTTACTCCTGCTGAAAATCCTGATAGAAAATATTTTCTCTTCGGTCAAGGTGGAGGTCAAAAACTGGCTTCTTATGGAAATACCAATGTTTTAGGTCAGGTTCCATTGATACAGGGTATCAGAGAAGGAGGTGACAATGGTTTACCTGCTTACCTTAATCAACAGGCAGATTTAATTCAACCTGCATTCAACGAAATTGCTATGGCTACTTTACTAAAAATTAATATTCATTCAAATATCTAATGCCCAATGTCATCCATGTCAAAAGAACTTCTTTATCCGCTTATTGAAAATGCGTTGGAAAGTGTTAGGCCACACCTGAGGGTAGATGGGGGCGATGTCGAATTTGTCGAGCTTACCGATGATTATATTGTTAAAATTAAATGGTTGGGTGCCTGCGAAAGTTGTTCTATGTCTTTTATTACTATGAGGGCTGGCTTAGAAGATGCCATTAAAGGTAAAATTCCTCAAATTATTGGGGTCGAAGCTGTAAATGGTCTTAAAAATTAATATCAATTTGTATGAACCGTGCTTCGCTGATTAAGCATATTTTTGAAAAAAAATCATATCTCTGTATTGGATTAGATCCTGATCTTAATCATTTACCAGGTTCTTTAGGTAAATCCACTAAAGATTTGCTGGATTTTAATAAAAGGATTATTGATTGTACTAAGGATTATTGTGTTTCTTATAAACCAAACCTGGCTTTTTATGAAAGTCTGGGGTCTTCCGGATGGAAAATACTGGAAGAAACGCTGGCCTATATTCCTTCTTCTCATTTTGTTATTGCCGATGCAAAAAGGGGGGATATAGGTAATACCTCAGGTAAATATGCCTCAGCAATATTTGATTATTTAAAGGCCGATGCCGTAACCGTTGCTCCATATATGGGTAGTGATTCTATTATCCCTTTTTTTGAATATCCCGATAAATGGGTGGTCATTTTGGGACTAACTTCAAATCCAGGGAGTAAAGATTTTCAATTCCTGACGCTCGAATCTGGGGAAAAATTATACCAGAAAGTCATAAGCGAAGCAAAAAATTGGGGAAATGAAGCAAATACCATGTTTGTTGTGGGTGCTACTCACCCAAATGAACTGACTGAGATTCGTAAAATAATTCCCAATCATTTTATCCTTATTCCCGGTGTTGGTGCTCAGGGGGGGGATTTAAAGGAGATTTCCGCTTTCGGGTTGACTAAAGAAGCAGGTCTTCTGGTAAATGTGGGAAGGTCCATCCTTTATGCCTCTAAAGGAAATGATTTTGAGGAGGCCGCTGCGAAAGAGGCTGAAAAAATTCACGACGAAATGAAAACCTATTTATCAATGTACGTTTTTTCTTAATGCCTATATTTGGATGGTTGTTACTTTGTTTTTAGTCATATATCTGCTTATAATTTGATTTATTTCTCCATTTTCAGGGTATTTCTTAATGAAATCTTCCCATTGCCCAAGTGAATCCTGAAATAATTCTTCCTCAATATAATCATAGCCATAGAAGCGACCGTTTTGAATAGCAATGATACATTTTTCTCCCTTTGTTCTTCCCTCATCTATGATTAAAAAACTGCCATCTAAACTCTTATTCAATTTCAATTTTGCTAATTCTGCACGTTCATTATAAGAAGTTACCTCCTCCTTTGAGCAACAAGCACCAGCGCACTGTTTTATTTTATAGTGAAAGCATGGAATGCCAAATAACGAATCACCTTCCATCAGATGATCACATAGGTTAAATTCCTGCCTGTAAGCGTTTAATCTACTCTTTGCAATGGTTATTTTGCTATACTCAGAGAGAATCTCCACTTTTTTATTTTTCTTAAAATCTTTTTTTTGCTTAATATCAAAACATATATATCCTTTATTATTGAGGTAACTAAAAATAATGTATTGATATGTTTTTGCTCTTTGCGCCTTATTAACTTCAGGCATTATTTTTTTTATTTGATAAGATTCCAAAATGAGTGAAGCTAATTCAGAACCGGTTTCTTCAAAGTCTATGTCGTAAACTAATCGTTGCAATTTTGATGCTTTTTCAGTGTAATCTGAGAAATGTGAGGCAACTCTTTTTTGAATATTTTTACTTTTTCCTATATAAACTATATTGCCATTTTCGTCCTTAAAATAATAAATTCCGCAGGTATCAGGCAATGATTGTATATCTTGAAGGGATAAATTGTTAGGAAGTTTGCTCTCTTTGATTCCCATATTTACCAAATCATCAATTACATCAATGGCATTTACCTCTTTAAAAATTAATTCCATTAATTTTGCCGTAGTCATTGCATCACCCATGGCTCTGTGCCTGTCGGGGTTATGGATATTCAAATGCTGGGAAATAGCGGATAATCCAAAACTTGGAAGAGAAGGAAAAATCTTTTTACTTAATTGTATAGTGCATAATTGTTTACGGGTGAAGGTATAACCTAAATCACTAAATGCACTTTTAATAAATGAATAATCAAAACGAACATTGTGCGCTACAAATATAGTATTCTCGGTTACTTCAATTAATTCTTTAGCTATTTCATAAAATTTAGGTGCATCGGCAACCATTGATTGGGTTATGCCTGTTAATTCCGTAATACCAGATGGAATATAGGTTTCAGGATTAATAAGTGATTCCCAGGTTTTAATTACTTTTTGTCCATCGTGAACGACTACCGCTATTTCAATTATTTTATTATTTGTTGCATTACCACCTGTTGTCTCTATATCTATGACCGCAAATTGCATTTCTATCGTTTTTGTTGATTAAAAATTCGTTAAAAAAGCCCTATCTTACAGTTATGAATTGCTAAAAGCTAAATCAATTATGAAAAATAACTTTAAAATTGCTACATTAAGTATTCTTTTTACTTTTATTTTTAGTTCAATCATATTTTGTCAGAAGAATATGCTTCTTACCGGAGCGGAGAGAACTACTGAATACTTACCTCTGTTAAAAGGAAAAAATATAGGTTTGGTTGTTAATCAAACAAGTATGATTAATTCTATTCATTTGGTAGATTCACTCATTAATCTTGGCTTAAATGTAAAAAAAATATTCGCACCCGAACATGGTTTTAGAGGTGGTGCCGATGCCGGCGAAAAAATTTCAGATAGTAAAGATCCTAAAACAGGTTTACCAATTATTAGTATTTATGGCACAAAAAAAGCCCCTGATAAGGCTGATTTGGAAGGTATTGACTTGTTGATTTTTGATATTCAGGATGTTGGAACCAGATTTTATACCTATATTTCAACACTTCATTATGTCATGTTATCTTGTGCTGATAACAAAATTCCCTTAATGATCTTTGACAGGCCTAACCCAAATGGACATTTTGTGGATGGTCCAAT
>BJGN01000124.1 GCA_014190515.1 Bacteroidota bacterium | reverse complement strand
ACAAAGCAATTTATTCAGTTAGTCAGCGCAAAAATTATCATCAATAAAAGCACGATGGAATTACCCGACCTGATTTTGTCTCCCGGAGAATATTTGGTTTTTCATCACCTAAAAGATAGCTTATTCTTTAAAGAAGTGAAGCACACTTTTGGTTCATCCAGTTTTCCCTCTTTGCCAAATGCGGGAGGAACCATAGAATTAATGGACTTAGGGGTAAGTTTAGATAAGATGACTTACGGGATATTTCCGGCATGGCAACACTCTGTGGCAACGGGAAAATCTTTGGAAAAAAGAAGTTTATCCCATTTATCGGATTGTTTATTAAACTGGATTTCCTGCTCCAATGCCATGGGGCACACCATGGGGATAGAAAATAACGCATTTACTTTCTCCCTTCCCTTTTTTGAGCCTTTGGCAGATCATATTTTTCCATTCACCGCGGATACCCTTCAATTTATTGCCCATATTCCCTTAAAATGGCCCGACACCACCGATGTATCCCTATTTACGAATCAGGGACTGGAAATTAAGTCTATCACTAAGGGTTCTCAATCAAATGAGTGGACTTTGCATTTAAAAAAACCTATAGATTCAGGCATTATATATCCTTTTACTGTGTTAAAAGGGCTGAAGAACTGTTTGGGTCAGGAAAACAATCAGCCGCAAGTTCTGAGATTAGCCATTCCACAAAAGCCTGAGAAAGAAGAAAGAATTTTTATTAACGAAATTTTATTTGATGCCCTCCCCTTTCAGAAGCCGTTTGTGGAAATACAGGCTAATACCAAATACCCTATCAACCTAAATAATCTGCACTGGGGAGATCGGAAAGAGGTAAATTTCTCTCAAAGAGTAATCTTCCCCTTTGAGCCTTATGCCATTACTGAAAATCCTGCTGCATTAATACAACAATACCGAGCATCGACACAAAATCAACGAATCATAACGGGCGAAACGCCATTTTTGAACAGATCTCAAGGAAGTATATCGCTTTTTTATGATGATGTTGAAACAGATATTATCACTTACGATAAAGCCTGGCATTCTCCCTGGTTGACATCGACAACGGGCGTTTCTTTGGAAAGGAAAGGAGCACAAAGTAACGGAAGTAATCAAAGTGGTTGGTTAAGTGCGGCTGGATTTAAAACGGGTGCTAGTCCGGGAAGGGAAAATACGTCCTTTGGAAAGGAGCAAAGTCTGGTAAATGAGGCCGTTGTTTTGAATCCACCAACATTTACACCATACAATCAACTTCAATGCTGTTCCATTTCTTCTGTCAACCGTGGAAGCATCGTAAATATTCGCATTTTTGATTCATTGGGGAATGAGGTGAAATATTTAGTTAAAAATCAAGTGCTGGGCAGTAATGATGAAATTTGTTGGGATGGAAAACAACAATATGAAGTGCCACTGGCGCAAGGTCACTATATTTGGTGGATAGAATTGTTGAATGCCAATGGCGTAAGAACTATTTTCAGATTATTAAGCACCTTAGATTGACATGAAAAAATTTATTCACAGTATGTGCTACGCATTAAATGGTATAAAACTATTAATTGCTGGTCAAAATAATATTAAAATTCAAGGGGTTATAGGCATTTTGGTCTGTTTATTAGGTTGGATTGTCACCCTATCTACCTTAGAATGGATGATTGTACTTTTTTGTATTGGGTGGGTTTTGTCGGCAGAAAGTTTCAACACTGCCATAGAATATGTGGTCGATTTTATTTCCCCTGACTATCACATAAAAGCGGGACAAATAAAAGATATATCAGCTGGAGGGGTATTAATTATATCTATAATAAGCAGTGCTATAGGACTTATTATTTTTATTCCAAAATGCATTAAGTTGCTCCTGGCCATCTAAAAATTTGATATATTTGCAAAAAAAAAAGCCGGTAGGTGGATCCAACCGGCTTCGAAAAGAGCTTTGAGAGGCTATCTACATACCATATAACGCCACGTTTGACGATACAGAGTCTGATACAATTTGTTGGGTGAATGAACCACCGGAGAAAGGATTTCATGAACTCGTTTGCCATTATTTCCTTTCATGATTCAAATATGAGGGTAATTGTCAAATAGAATAAGTACAATTTTACTAATTACTGAATTTTAAAAAGGCATATTTAATTATATAAAATAATGATATTCAATTTATTACGCAAAAAAAATACACTATAAAGTAAGAAAATATCATAATACATCGGTACTATTTTATATATTTTTTTTTAATCCGAGTAGCTTTAAATAGAGAATTCATCATTAGTTGATAAAATCTCCCAGGTATGATCAGCAAAAAGTTTTACTGTGGCTTGAAAGAAGTAAGGCGGATTTTCGCCCCATTCCTCAGGAGCAATCATAGAAAGTACATAAGCCCCGTTCTTTTTTGCGTATAAATGATAGACGAAACCCACGAGCGGGGTGAAAGCCATTTCTGCTTCGTAAATTTTTTCAGATATTAGGACTCTTTTTCTAATATCATCTGCTTGTTTAGCGAGAAGTTCAATTTGTTTTCTGAGTTGACCCAGCTGAATATCTGTTTGTTGATACATAGAGGTTACGGCTCTGCCCTTGATTCTTCCTTTATCAATAGGCTTAATGACAACGCCGCCAACGGAATGAGAATAAGGTAGCAAGTGAGGTTCCAATGCTACCTTATCAATATCTATAGGATTTACAAATTCTTCCTTTTCCATTTATTTTTTAACCAACAACAAAAGAGGACTAAGTAAGTTTACCAAAGCCAATTATTTCAGTGAAAAGCTGGATGAACCTGCCAGGTAGGCTTTATTATAAATTTCCACCTTATAAGTACCAGCCGAAAGCATCGAGGATGGTTCCCAGTTAAAACAAGCATTTTGGGTGCCGTTTATGTTTTGAATCTCCTTTGTTTCGAAGGTATATTGAATTTCATCTCCAGATTCCGGGTGATTAAAAACGCTGATATTGGTATTCAGGGAAACGGTTTCTCCACGAGGAGAAATAACCCGAACTATAAACTTTTCTCCATTACCTGATGCGGAAGGATTTGGCAAAGGAAGAAAGCAAATTTCCAATAAGTTCACATTATCGGCATTTTTTCTGCTCACATTTTTACCATTATCTTTTTTCTGCAGCGTTTTAATACTTATTTTATCTGCCTTAATCATGGACGCTTTGTCCACTTTTTTCGCCAGACTACTTTTTTCTTTTTCCAATTTTGACTTTTCAACTGTCAAATCTCTGGTTACAGAGGTTAGATAATCATTTGTCTGCTTTGATTCATCCAATCTGCTATTCAGAGTTTGGTTAATAGAATCCTGTCTGTTTTTTTCAGCTAAAAGAGATTCTTTTTCCAGAGCCCAACGTTCTCTCTCTTCCTTAAAGAAAGCAATTTGTTCATTTAGCTTGCTAATCTCAGCCTTTGCTTTGTCTAATGAACTGGATTTTTTAAGTAAACCAATGATTCTATTCTTCTGACCGGTCAATTCCAGTTTCTGATTATCGATTAATTGATTTAAGGCTTCATTCTCCCCTCTAAGGCTTTCCAAGTCAGCCAGAGCCTCCTCGTATTGTACTTCTAATTCTTCCTTGAGCTGGATTGTTTCGTCAAGCTCAGTTTTAACCTCCTGATTTTCTATGGTTAATTCCTGTTTGTTATTAAACAGATAAATGATGACACCAATAAGAATGGCGATGACAATGATAGCTAAAATAAGCAAATTTTTTGAACTCGACGGAGTGGAAGATTGGTTGTTCATGGGATTAAAAATTTAAGTGAAAATAAAGTACCTTAGTGTTGAAAAAGCATTTTACAAGCTCGTAAAATACAACTCTTTTATGTCTAAATCGTTTGAAATAGAAAAAATATTGTTTTTTGATATCGAAACTGTGAGTTTAAGTTCAAATTACTTGGAGATCACGCCCATATTCCAAGGATTATGGCAGCGAAAAGCTACTTCGTTTTATCAAAATAAAGAGGAAGAGATAACGGTAGAACAGCTACAGGAAAGCTATAAAAATAAAGCAGCTATCTTTGCTGAATTTGGAAAAATAGTTTGTATTTCGGTGGGTATTGCCTATTGTGATAAAGAATCAGGTCAATATAAAATACGATTAAAATCATTTGCCCAAGCATCAGAAAAAGATTTGCTACAAGCCTTTTGCGAACTTATTAACAAACATTACGCCAATCCTTTGACCCACGCGCTGGGAGGACATAATATCAAAGAATTTGACATCCCGTTTATCTGCCGCAGATTAATTATAAACAACCTGAAATTACCGGAAGTATTAAAGATTAGCGGAAAAAAACCATGGGAACTAAATCACTTGATAGACACAATGGAAATGTGGAAATTTGGTGATTGGAAAAGCTATACTTCATTAAAATTATTGACCTCTATTTTCGATATTCCCTCTCCGAAAGACGATATTGACGGCAGCCAGGTAGGTCAGGTTTATTGGGAAGAAAATGATTTGCAGAGGATTTCCCGATACTGTGAAAAAGATGTATTGGCCACCATGCAAGTGTATGATAGAATTTCGGGAGATAACCTGTTTAATACCGAACATATTCTGGTAGATTAAGGTGTATCAAAATCACCACACTCCTCTTCCAGCCAAAATTTATTGATTACATTTTCCGTATTATTGATTTGCTCTCTCAACGATTTTAACTGAGAAGCTGCCTTACTGGCCTCTAAATAATCTAATTGATGTTTTATCATCACCATTTTTTTTGTGAACCTTAGAAAATTAGTATATCCCTTTTTTTGGTCCGTATTAATGTGCGTATTTCTCATGATATATATCCGGAAAGTATCAAGCAAAGAGAGCAGCGCATCGGTGTCTCTTTTGGCATGATAGGTTCTAATCATTAAAAACGACGTATTCAAGTGATAGGTAATATCTGTAAATTGAACCCGAATAAGCGCTGAAATAGCCTCATCAAACATTTTTTTATGATAGTATAAGTTACCAAGATTATAGAGATAAGCGTTGTCTCTGCGATGTGCGGGCAAAAAATCTTTAAATTCCTGAATAAAATTTTCTGTCCAGATAAATTCCTTTAAGCTACATCCCAAAGTAGTTATATTTTTATAATCCCATTCGTTAATAATGCCATTCGTAAGTAAATCGCCTCCGGCCAAGCCCTTTTGATAAAGTTCAAACAACTCCCGTTGATAGGCTTTATCCCCTTTATTAATTTTTGAAATGCAATAATTATATGAAAAACTGTATAAATCTTGCCTATCCTGCGGGGACAAATTGAGATCCAGATTTCCAAGCATATCTTTTAATGCAAGATAATATTGTGGATTATTGTCGTCTTGTAGGCTTTTAAGAATAGTATAATATAAAGCAATTACCTTATTTTGAATTAAAATATCAGGATGGTTTTCAATAAAAAGTAAGAGTTCTGCCAATAAACCAAAATCATAATTGGCATTCACCAATATTTTGTGCGCGGTAAGGTGACATACGTTTCTTAATTTTTCTTCAAGATAATAGGCGTCCAGATAATGTAGCATTCGTTGCATAGTATCTGACTTAGATCTATCAACAAATTGACCACCATAGTAACCCATCAGATAATTTAACCGATACTTAGCGTAGGTAAGTTCTGTTTTTTGTACTACCTCGCTTTCAAATTTTTTTTCCAGTTGTTTCGCTCTATTGGTTAAAAGTTCGAATTGATTTCTTTTATAGGCCCATTCCATGGCGAATATTTCTTCTACATTTTCTTTACATTCGTATTGTTGGAGCGCTAAAAATCGGAGCAATAATTTTCTTAAACCTGACATCAGGTTGTGTATTTTTTGTTCGTCGTAAGGATCTTTGGGGAACAATTTTTTGAAAATTTTTTCCTTATCCAATAACTCTAACTTACCGATTTGCAGTTGTTTGAGAATAATGTCGAGAAATTCAGTCGTTTTTTTGTGCAAATTGTAATAAGGAGATGAGACAAACAAGCTAAATTGCTCTCTTTCCCTTGTATTAAGTTCAACGATAGTTTTAATTAATCGACTTTGCTCCAAAAGCTTTTAAATTAAACACTGAAATAAAACAAATAATTATTTTACAAATATATAAATATTAAGCATATATCTTGTAAAAAGGAAGAATAATTACGCGGAAATTCAAAAAAAATATAAATAATAAAGAAAACGTTATAAATTTGTCTTTGGAAAATGTAAAGAACCTCATGAACATATAAAGGTATTATTCAGACGAACATTCTTAGCCTATCAACACAACACCTGTCGGGGTTTCTTAAGAGAAAATTAGGTCCCTAAACTGGGTTTTTAAAGGCTGTTTTGTTCTAAACTTAACAGAGTATAATCTCCCATCAGGAGCAGTTCCGGTTTCGGCAGCTGCTCTTTTTTTTAATACTAATCTTAGAATATCCCTCATCGAATATATTTGTCCAATCAATATAGTATTTGTATATTTGGCGTTTAAAAAAAATTAAGCTAATGGGTCTTTCCGAATTTTTACTGTTATATTATATTTTACTAATGATTTCCCTGGCAGCCGTATTTAAAAAAGCGGGTGTAGGTGTATGGAAAGCATTTGTTCCCGTGTATCAATTTATGGTTTGCGGAGAATTAGTTGGCAGAAAAGCCAGTTATGGTTTGCTTATATTAATACCGATTGTAAATATTTTCATATTTGCTGCCTTAATGATAGATTTGGTAAGATCATTTAAAGTTTATCAGTTTTGGCACCATGTACTGGTCGTAGTGTTTGCCCCCATTTATTTAATTTACCTTAGTTTTAGAAAAGATTTGAGCTATCAAGGGCCTGTTCTAACTTACGAAAAATCGATATTAGATGCTATTGAAGCAGCAAGAATCGCAAACGATACCAAGCAATACAATAAATTAGTTGCACAAAATCCGTTCAAAAAATCTCCGGTAAGAGAATGGGCAGAGGCGATTATTTTTGCCGTATTTGCCGCCACCTTTATACGTATGTTTCTTATTGAGGCATTTGTCATCCCAACCTCCTCCATGGAAGGCTCCCTGGTTGTTGGAGATTTTTTATTTGTAAGTAAAGGTCACTATGGTATTAGAATGCCTCAGACCATAGCTATGCTTCCCCTTTTGCATAATAGAATTCCTGTGATCGGCGGCGAGTCATATTTCAAAAAACCGCAATTAAAGTATCAAAGATTACCCGCATTAGAAACCATAGATCGTAACGATCCTGTCGTTTTTAATTATCCCGAAGGTGATAGTGTTTACGTATTTCCTGAAAGAACCTGGAGTATTTACGACTTACGTCGAGGATCAATTCCCCCCAATTTTTCAGGTGCCATTCAATCTGGTTTAATTCCATTGGTTACCAGACCTTTAGACAAAATGGATCATTACATCAAACGTTGCATCGGTTTACCAGGTGATTCTTTGGAGATAAGAGCTCAACAAGTTTATATTAATGGGAAAAAGGGTAATAATCCTGAAAATGTCCAGTTCATGTATTCGGTTTTATCTCCTAATGCAGCTATCAATACAAAAGATTTCACTAAATGGGCCATTAGTACAGAAGATAGAATGCAACAATCACCCAATGCCTTTTATTTAGTGCTGAATAATAGCCAAAAAGCGAAAATTAAAGCAATGGATCCGTCCATTAAAATTGAAAAAGTGGATGTAGGAAAATTATACGGAGAAAGTGGACGATTATTTCCAAATGATGCTCTGCATTTTGGAAATTGGACCAGAGATGATTTTGGACCTATTTATATACCAAAAGCTGGTGCTAAGGTTGCTCTGAATAAGGAAAGTATAGCGCTTTACCAAAGAATCATTCAAGTTTACGAAGGACACGAACTTCGTATAGATGGCAATAAATTTTATATTGACGGTAAATTAAGTACGCATTATACCATAGAACAAAACTATTATTGGATGATGGGTGATAACAGACATAATTCTGAGGATAGCCGTTTCTGGGGATTCGTTCCTGAAACGCACGTGGTTGGAAAACCTTTATTTATCTGGATGTCCTTTTTGGAGGGAAGCCCAGCTAAAGGGATTGTCTGGAATAGAATATTTACCCGTGCAGACACGAAATAAATAATATTGGGGAAATTGTGCCGCCAGGGGCATAATGG
>BJGN01000123.1 GCA_014190515.1 Bacteroidota bacterium | reverse complement strand
GAGAAAGAATCCTGGAATTTCCGGAAATTCTTTCTATACCCAACAAATTGATTCCATTTCTGACCAAACCGCTTGGATATCCTATCGGGGAAAATCTTTTTCATCGAGAACGGCTACTTTTCCCTCCATGCGATTTTTTTATGGTAAAAATGAAATTGACCAATCCAATGGATTTCTGGAATGGGAAATAAATCAAACCCGAAAATCGAGTACCTTAGATAAAAATGAGTTGCTCAATGAGATTTCATTGTTTGACTTTCCAGTTTCACGAATACGCATAAAAGCTAACCTTCCCAATAGTTTACCAGTTTATGGATGTAGTATTGAAAGCAAACAAGGGGTAATTCTAGATAATTTTGCCTTAAGGGGTATAGATGGTAGCAGATTAACAAGAATTCCCATTGCCTTATTGAAGGAGTTTCAACATACATTGAATTATGATTTGCTCATTTTTTCTTACGGTTTAAATGTAACCAATCCGGCGAGAAAGGATTATTCAGAATATGAGGAAAAAATAATTCAACTCATAAAGCATTATCGAAAAGCATTCCCTGACGTTCCCATATTAATCATCGGTCCGCCTGACAAAGGAATGGGAGGCCCTGGAAATTGGGTATCTGACCCAAGCGTTCCTCGTATCACTAAAGTAATGAGAAAAGCAGCCATAAAAAGTGAAACAGCTTTCATCAGTTTATATGAAGTGATGGGTGGTAAGGGCAGCATGGTAAGATGGGTGGAAAAGGAGCGCCCAAGATTAGCAAGTACCGATTACACTCATTTTAATTATGAGGGCGCAGATAAAATAAGTCGGGAATTATTACATATTTTTCTGGCGCAAACCAGTACAACACATCGTAGAGAACCAAAATAATCAGGGTACAATGACCACCATATTTTCAACATTTTTCCATGATCTCTGGCAATATGACCCACATAATCCACTACAATTTAGTAGTATTACTTTTTTAATATTATTTATTGTTATTTACTTTTTATATTACTTTATAAAAAAAAATATTCCCTTAAGGAATATATACTTACTTATATTTTCTCTTTTTTTCTACTATAAAAGCAGCGGCTGGTATTTTTTACTTCTCCTGAGCACAGCTTGGGTTGATTTCACCATTGCGCACTTTTTATATTACCAAAAGGGAAGTACTAAAAAACTGCTCATCACACTTAGTCTGTTTATTAATTTGGGCGTTTTAGCTTATTTTAAATATTCTCATTTCTTTAGTGAGATATTTAATGAATTTTTTGGAGCCACCTTTAAATGGGAAGCCCTTTTCCTACCTGTTGGCATTTCATTTTTCACCTTTCAATCACTGAGTTATAGCATCGACGTATATCGGGGTGATCTGGTTCCATTAAGCGCGGGAAAAACGAGCGTAAAAGGAATAATACTAAGTTTTTTAAATTACTGCTTTTATATTAGTTTTTTCCCCCAACTTGTTGCAGGCCCTATCGTTAGAGCTTCCCAGTTTATACCGCAAATTACGATGCCATCACGACTTGGAGTGCTGCAAGCTGGCCAAGGGTTATTTTTATTTAGCTGTGGATTATTCAAAAAAATAATACTATCCGATACCATCGGTGTATTCTGGGTGGACAGGGTTTTTGAAAATCCTTCCCTTTATTCCGGCATGGGAAATCTTTTAGCGGTTTATGGTTACACTTTACAAATTTATCTTGATTTTTCAGGATACTCCGATATGGCTATTGGCCTGGCCCTTTTAATGGGTTTCACCTTAACAGAAAATTTTAACCGACCCTATTTATCTACTTCTTTGCAAGAATTTTGGCGAAGATGGCATATTTCTCTTTCTACCTGGCTACGTGATTATCTATATATTTCACTGGGAGGGAACAGGGGAAGTAAGCTAAAAACTTATATAAATCTATTCCTGACCATGTTACTTGGTGGTTTATGGCATGGAGCCGGGTGGATGTTTATCATCTGGGGTGGTTTACATGGTGCGGGATTAGCCCTCGACAGATTGCTTTCCTCTGCGGGTCAATTTTTAAGTAAACCCCTAAGTAAAAGTTTTATACTCATACTTAGTTTGCTGGGTGGCATAAGTGCTTACTTATTTTTCAAAATGTCTGGTGAAACGATGGAAAAATGGCAGGTGATGGAGTGGCAGCTTTTTGTTTTACACCTTGCTTTAGGGGCAATTTTATTATTTTTATTCGGTGTATTGATTGAAAAATGGGGTAAAAGCGTTAAAATTCCCCTATTAATATCGGGTATTTTTACGTTTCATTTTGTTTCATTTTGCTGGATATTTTTCAGAGCGGGAGCGATTGGTTCCATATTACCTTCGGGAGAATTATTGGGAAAAGTATTATCAAAATTGGCTTCCACAACTTTTGACTCTTCTTTTATAATGGAAGTCCAGGAAAAAACCCCTTTTGTGTTACCCGCTATTTTGTTTGGTTTTGTCCTACATTTTTCCCCTATTGTGCTAAAAGAGAAAATAACTCAATGGTTTAGCAGGCAATCATTTGTTTTGCAGGCCATTTTGGTATCATTGGTAATAACCTGTGTATTAATATTAAATACACAGAGAACGGTACCATTTATTTATTTTCAATTTTAAATCAGGGATGAGCAGCCACCCATATTTCCCCATCTTCAAAAAACTCCTTTTTCCAAATGGGGACGGTTTCTTTTAAGGTATCTATCGCATATTGGCAAGCTTCAAAGGCAGCTGCTCTGTGAGGTGTTGAAACAGCGATAATCACAGCAATTTCGCCAACAAGTAATTCCCCTACCCGATGATGAATAATCACCTTCAAAGCACCCCATCTTTCCTCCAGAGTTAGACCAATTTTTTGCATTTCCTTCATAGCCATAGGCGTGTATGCCTCAAACTCAAGTTTTAAAACCTTTTTACCTTGAGTTTGATTTCTTACCGTTCCTACAAAAATAACCTGACCTCCCGCATCGGGAGTGGAGGCCATATTAAAGCAATCCATAACCATGAGAGGTGTTGATGAAATATCAATTGCTTTCATTTACTTACTTCTTTCTTGGTAAAAAGGAATAATATGATCAAAGAAAGGATTCCCATTACTGAAAATAAAATGAGATAAAAATTTTCAGCACTGTAAGGAGTTAATTCCAAAAAGGTAATTAAAGGAGGAATAGCAAATGTAAACAACAAATAAAAAAGAAATAATACCTTCCACAATAACACTTTGGTTTCAAGAAATTGCAGGAATCCATTAATTTTTACAAATTTGAAGAAAAGGATGGTAATCCAAATTAAATAAAAAACAGTAAGTGAATTTCTAAGAAACAAGTGGGAAATATAATTCTTAAAATAGCCTTGTTGATGAAGGAATAAGGTCCCATTTGATTTTAATTGCTGAATAATCTGAAGTTTAGCGTCACCTTCGATTAAAAAGAAAGGCGTATAATCAATAATATAAAAAATACCTGGTAATACATGCACCCAATCATATTTCTGGTACCCTTTTTCAAATAATAACTCTCTGATGTACAGAAAAATGAGAGGTGAAAGTAAATAAACTGAAAAACCAGCACTTCTGAACAAATGTGGCATCCATTCAATATATTGGGAACTCACAATATAGGTGGTTAAAGTATTCTGAGCAAAACAAAATAAAAAACAGGCAAATAAAAAACCTTTGAAATCCCTTATTTTATATCGATAGAGATAAAATACAAAATAAGCTAAGAACCCTAAACCTATCCATAGAAATATGTCAGTAACCTCCTTCATTTTTCAACCTATTTAAAAAACGAAAGTAACCAAATAAAAAATAGAAAAATGAAAAAAGGGGGAGAATTTTACTTCTCCCCCTCAAATTTTGGTTATGAATCTAACCTAATTATTTAACCAGGATAAAACTTTTTGAGGCTGAATAATTTTCAGTCGTTAATGTGTAGTAGTAAACACCAGGACCTCTTACATCAGACTTCTTAATTTTTTGTTGATTATAACCTTTCCTGAAGTCAGCTTCAAATACTTTAACAATTCTTCCGCTTGCATCCTTGATTTCAAGCGTTCCACGTTCACTAACTGGTAACTGGAATCCAATAATGGTTTCATCAGTAAACGGATTCGGAGTATTTTGGTAAAGCGCATAAGTCTGTCCTTCTTGATTTTTGTCAAAACCTGTGACTACATCATAAAGTTTGCCATTTTTGTAAGCCTCCTTTTTGGTAATCCTATCATTCAGGCGAATCGCATCAGAAAGATAAGCAGATTTTTTTGCTCTCAATACCAAGTGGAATAAGGCACCTTCTTTCGCATGACCATTCCAGCTAACCGTCATAAGGTTTTCATCACCAAATACAGCTACATGTTCGTCTTGAGTAATTTCATTAACAACATCAATCAATTCAAGCGATGATTTATCAAATTCCATGGTAAACTGAATGCCATCCACATGCTCAATATCTTCTAGTGTGAAGGAAACTTTTTTGGTCTCACCCACTTCAAGTTTCATTTCACTCAGATTCAATTTAATCTTTTCCACTACATTTCTGATTTGTACACCAGCTGTATTTGGAATAACTGAACCATTCAAATCCCCCATTTTGATGCCTACAAAGGATGCATTGTTAGCTTTACCGACAAGGTTATTGAAATTCTTCACTTCAGGGAAAGTCTCTTGCCATGGATTTGCCGGATTAGGGAACACATAATCTGATGGAATAAATCGCCAGCTGCTATTATTTTCAAATTTGGTATTCACACCTAATATCAATTTCCTTAATTGGATCATGTCTAGCACTGTAATAGTCTTCGAGTTATTAATATCGGCAGCTATCAACTTGTAAGGACTATCCAATTTTCTTGAGTCAAGGATATGTCTTTGCATAGTGACCAAGTCAAAAGTTGATACACCATTCAAATAATCCTTATCTAAAGAAGGAGTTACAGTATAATCTTTCTGAGCTGTAAGATTAGATAAATCATATTTTCCAGCAAGGGAAGTAGGTTTCATCATTTTCATTTCACCACTCAGGTTCATTTCTGCACCCTCAACCGGCGCTTTAGATTCGGTTTTCACTTCACCAGCTATAGAAGCTAATGATTCACAAAGCTTATTATTATCGTTCACATCAATTATCACGGAACAATAACTAACTTTTCCAGCACCTGAAGTAAAGTAAACTCTTACAGGAATTCCACCTAGGTCAGTACAATTTAAGATCAGAATAGAATCTGCTTTTCTTGGCACAAAACCTTGCTTGACATCAAATTCTCTGATGATGGACACAAATCCACCTGGACTACAAGAACCTTTATCAAAGTCACGATCTGTATCCTGAAGGAAGTCAATCGCACGAATCCTGTGGTATGGTTGACTATTATCATTTGTAGTCAATGATACCGTTAAAGTTTGAACACAAACAGGTGCCGGTGCTTCTCCAGCTGCTACCGTAAATGGAATTTGGCGGCTTGCATAGTTACCACAATCATCCTTAATTTCCACTTTTAGGATATAGGTACCTACCTCAACCTTAGCTAATTTAACCTGGAAGGTACTATCCTTCGTTTGATATTCCCCTCTAACCAGATTGTTAATTGGCAAGGAAAGTGGACTATTTGATGCATATAAAGTAGCTCTTTCAAAAGTAAGCACATTCGTTGCACAAGCATCCCATGCCTTAAATTTGAACGAAACATCTCCCTTACAGTCATTTGTGGTCGAAGTATGGGTACCACCATTTACACCAGCCTCGATGATTGGCGCCGTTTTGTCCACAACACTCAATACTTGAACATATTTCCAGGCAAACGTCTGGTCACTGGCACAAGCTGCAGGATGCTGTGGTACGTAAGCACTTAATGGTACAGCTACTAAACTGCTTCCAAAAGCACCACTTCTCATGGTTGTAGCGGTTGTAGATTTTTCAAATTGGTGAACCCACTTACGTCCCAGACCTGAAGCATCCATATTTCTTGGAATAACTCTGGCATAGTATCCAGGATCTGTATTTCCTGAGGTACAGTTAAATTCTGTTGGAATCTGACACCAGTTGATAACCGTGTAAGTCCTGTAAATCTGGTGGCAACCTGTACCTGCATCGAATCTGCTATCAGAAACATTAACCGCTAGAAGGTCACAACCATCCTCATCATAACTTATTTTTTCAGCTGTTAGATTTCCACAATCAACTACCTGGTCCGCAGGAACAATCAGGCTATATTTATTATACCCTCTGATATGGATAACCTGAGAATCCCTGGCAACGACTTTCATTCCTTTAACTAACTTGGACACTTCCCAGTGTCTGGTAATTCTACCAGCACCACAAGAAAGCGACTTCATGATAAAGTAATTCACTTCGCCGGAACAATCTAATCCTGTAATTAATGGCCAGCCAAATAATTCTCCAGATTTTTTCTCATCTTCCAAGGCTTTAATGGACTCCAGATCCTGACAATCTATCCAGTTTTTAGCTTTACTATTGTAAGAAGCAGATAGATCAGGTCGTTTTACCGTAGGACTGACTTTGTCTTCCACTACAATTCTGGTCCAGCAATGGCTCCAGTTACTTCCATTTATTCCACCTATATCACCACCCCATAGTTCAACCATTGGATCTTTTCCGAGATCACAACAGTAGAATTCAACATAGTTCATGAATTTAGGCGTGTAATAGTTACCCACTTCAGGCCCTGTTGTTATTAATTCAAAGTCTTTGAAATCAACCTTGCCATCATTATTACCGTATCTGTCATATTCCATATTACCGAAATAGTACTTCTCAAGACAGGTTTTATCAACTACCCTACGGACATACATTTTTGACATGGTACAGTTGTCATAAGAACCTTCATCGACATCTTCTGCATAAACTTTAGCATAACCGTTGCCCTTTCTGCCATCAACATACCAGTTGGAAGTAGCTTCATAAACCAGCGATACTCTGATACTGTCGTCACAGATCATAACAGGTGGCACTTTGTCCTCGATAACAAAATAGAGGGTATCCCTATTCTGGGTTCCACAATTTACAGTATTTGCACCAATGATTATCCGGTGTTCACCTACTGGAATACCCATCATAACAGGCTCTCCAGCTATACGTGGTATAGAGACATGAATATTTGGTGTATAATTATTGGTTCTTGTCCAGGATTTCCCGCCTGATCTGGTAAGTTTTGATTCCAGGCTATACGTTAGGGAGACAGCAGATCTGCCTGAACAATGATCTGTCACAGCCCAGTTAAAGAGTGAACCTAAATCCCTTTCGGAAGAACCGTTTAATTTTGGTAATCTCAAACTGCCTGCATCACAACCAGCTGTATTCGTAGAAACAATAACAGGATTTCCAGCACTTCTACCAAGTACCCCACCTGCGCCAGGATTAGCGGCAACAAACTGAGGGCCGGTAAGATTGCCAAATACAATCAGAACAGTATCCTGCATCATTTCACCACAGCGGCCCATGAACTGAGTTATTACTTGTATCTTTTTACCCTCATCGCAAGCATCCAGGTATGTTCTCTTATTAGCTATGCCGATACCTTCAAATTGAGGATAAAGGCTAACTGAATCCAGTTTTCCGCTTGGCAAGAAATATCTGGCCATATAAATACCCGTCAATACACTATCTAGTTGAGACTCACGTTCCAGACGACAGCTATTGAACTTGATCATATCCAGACCACGACAGGTATAATCCTGAGTCAACATATCTGTGTAACCAGCGGGGAAATAACTACTGGATCTAATCCGCTTATTATTTCCAAGGACACCAAAGGAGGTCACGTTATTTGGACCAAAATCGTACACTTTATTGGAGAAGGAACTATTTGAAGCATTACAGATGTCATTCAAACTAGGTCGTTTGAAATAAATGACTTGCGTAATGGTATTCTTATTTCCTAAATTATCAAAGAAGTGGAATGACCTCACCAATTTAGCATGAACGTCTTTAGGTTCGTTAATACCGTCCTGGTTTCCTGAATTACAATCATAGTAAGTAATCTGATCATCAACCTCGGTCCTGTAAGTTCCATTACCGCAAGCATCTTTCACTTTCGGGAAGCCAGTGAACCATTTGCTGGCTGGATTATCCCATGAACTGTTGTTATTCAATATATCCTGAAGAT
>BJGN01000122.1 GCA_014190515.1 Bacteroidota bacterium | reverse complement strand
AACGAGCGGTACCTCCTCTAAATTTAGCTTTGCAGATTGATCCGGATTCGTATTAGCCACGTGTTTTAAACGAAGAGCTTCCAGATTTTTGTGATTCTCCTCCGAGGTAATAACCAAATGAATCAAAGGTCTTCCCTCGTAAGTTCTGCCATGTTCAACCCATTTCGCTTTAGAAGAAAGTGAAGAAATGTGTTTGAGATATGACAAAAGCTGGTCATGAGAAAGATGCCAGTCACCTACCTGAAACCCAAAAAATGCCTCAGGAGTTGGAATATTTGCTTGGTATTCTATTTCAGGCAAATAATACGATAAAGGTACTTTTTGACCTGTTAGCCCACCTAAAAAAGTAAGGGACAATAGAAATGAGATAAATAGTTGCTTCATAATAATAATAAAATAAGGTTTGTGAAAATTAAAAGTAATAAAAATGTGTCAGAATGTAAAAAGCCTTTCTTTTTTAGATAATTTTTACCATATTTATGAAAGCGGATAAAAACTAGTAAATTACAATGTTAAGTAAAGAATACCCAAAAAAACCATCTATTGCTATCATTGGGGCTGGTTGTTCAGGACTTACGACCTTAAAAAACATGATTCAAGCCAATGTTGGCGAAGTCATCTGTTTTGAACAAAATGATCAAATTGGAGGAAACTGGCTTTTTTCTGAAAAAGAATCACATTCCAGTGTATGTGAAACCACACACATTATAAGTTCGAAAACGATGTCCTCCTTTGAGGATTTCCCCATGCCCGAAAATTATCCAGACTATCCATCACACCAACAAGTTTGGCGTTATTTTCATGATTATGCTACCCATTTTAATTTATTCCCTCACATTCAATTTAATACGAGGGTCATTGAGGCAAAAGTCCAGGAGAATGAACGATGGGAACTTACTTTGAGTACAGGCGAGATTAGAACGTTTGATTACCTGCTTATTGCCAATGGACATCATTCAAAACCGAGAATTCCAGAGGAACTTACCTCTTTTAAAGGTGAATTAATACATTCCCATCTATATAAGACAAATAAACCCTTTTCGGGGAAAAAAGTCTTAGTCGTTGGAGCGGGAAATTCAGGATGTGACTGTGCAGTTGAAATAAGTCGGGTGGCTGAATACACCGCCATTTCTGTTAGAAATCCTCAATATATCATTCCCAAATTTTTTCTTGGAAAACCTACAGATACATTTAATAAAGGTATGGCCTGGCTTCCCACATTTATATCCAATCCTCTCAGGCGATTAGCAGTTTTTATTCAGGTCGGGCGATACAAAGATTACGGGCTACCCGAGCCAGATTTTGCAGTGACTAAGGTTCATCCTACCCTAAATTCTGAACTTTTATATAAAATAAGACACGGAAAGGTTACCCCAAGGACTGGCATCAAAAAAATCGAAGATAAAGAAGTATATTTTCAGGATGGTAAACATGAAAATTTTGATACTATCATAGCCGCGACAGGTTATAAAATTAGTTTTCCCTTTTTTAGTAAACAGTTCATTCATTGGGAAGATGGAGATAGCGTGCCGCTCTATTTGAGAATGTTTCACCCTGATTATAAAAACTTGATTTTCATAGGTTTATTTCAACCACAAGGTGCTGTTTGGCCTTTAAGTGATTATCAGGCTAAATTAGCAGCGAAATATATAATGAAAAAATGGAAGCCAGAGGGTGATATAAAATCATTAGCAGAAAAGGATGCAACTGACATTTCAAAAGAATTCCTTTCAGCAAAAAGACATACCATAGAAGTACATTATCAGTCTTTCATGAATAAATTAAAAAAGGAATTAAGAAAAAATAAATTTGAAACGGTATGATTTTCAGAGATGATTTGTTTAAAAATAAATCTGTTTTAGTGACAGGTGGCGGAACGGGTATTGGTAAAGAAATTGCCGCTCAGTTTCTAAAATCAGGGGCAACAGTGTTTATTTGTGGTCGAAAAGAAGCCAAATTAAAGGAGGCCATAGAGGAACTAAGTTTGCTAGGCCCATGTTTTGAGAAAACGACAGATATTAGGGAAACATCACAAATCTTAGATTTAGCCAATTTCATTAAAGAAAAAACGGGTCGATTAGATATTTTAATAAATAACGCGGGGGGCCAGTTCCTCTCGCCCGCTGAAGATATTAGTGAAAAAGGCTGGATCGCTGTTATTAATAATAATTTAAATGGCACCTGGTTTATGACCCAAACCATGGCAAATCAGTTTTTTATCCCTCAAAAGGAAGGAAAAATTGTTACTATTATCGTAAATATTTACAGAGGATTTCCAGGAATGGTTCATACTGGAGCCGCAAGAGCTGGTGTGGATAATCTAACTAAATCGCTGGCCGTAGAATGGAGTAAATACAATATACAAATTAACGCCATAGCACCTGGAATCATTTTATCATCCGGACTGGATAACTATCCACCACAAATGTTACATGGCCTGGCAGAAAATATTCCCGCCAAAAGATTGGGTCGAGTGGACGAAGTGGCCTCCTTGACGCTTTTTTTAAGTACACAAGCTGCTGATTATCTGACTGGTGACACTATTTACCTGGACGGAGGACAACATTTACACGGTAGCCCCTATTTGCTTTAATCTCATTTCAAACCCTAAATCCCCAGTTTCTTATTGATTAGATGGAAAATACAACCCTTAACTCAAACAAGTTATCCTTGCTGGAATATTTTTATGAATGGGAAGAATTACAACCCCATCGTATATTTCTTCGTCAACCCGAAGGTAAAAAATGGAAGGATATAAGTTGGAAAGAAACCGGATCTCAGGCAAGGAGAATGGCCGCCGCTCTCCTAGATATGGGCTTGGTACCCGGCGATAACGTAGGCATCCTTTCAAAAAATTGTTACCACTGGATTATCACCGATCTCGCCTTGATGATGTCTGGTCTGATTTCCGTCCCTTTTTATCCGAATCAAACGGGTGATCAATTATCAGAAGTTATTGAAGCTGGCAAAATAAAACTCCTTTTTGTTGGTAAATTAGATGATTGGGAAAACCAGCAAAAGGGAGTACCCGCAGATCTTCCGATTATTTCGTTTCCACATTATGCAGGTAATAGTTTGGTTTCTAATGGATTTCAATGGGATGTACTAATCAATAGATATCAGCCAATGATAGGTAGACCGGTGCCCGCATTAAAGGATATTTGGACCATTCTTTTTACATCGGGAACCACAGGTAAACCCAAAGGGGTTATGATTGATTTTGATGGTCCCGCTTCTCTCATGCAATTAGAAAAAGAAACCAATTTTTTAGGTCTCGCCCATACAAAACACCATCGCTTTTTTTCCTACTTACCATTAAATCATATTGCTGAGAGACTTATTGTCGCTGCCGCTGCGATACACACAGGCGGAAGTATTTCCTTTGGTGAGTCCCTGCAAACTTTTATTTATAATCTGAAACAGACACAGCCAACTGTTTTTATGGCTGTTCCAAGAATTTGGACAAAATTTAGAATGGGTATTGTATCTAAAATACCTGAACCATTACTTTTTAACCTGTTGAAAATTCCTTTTCTGGGTGATTTTCTAAAATATTTGCTCAAGAAAAACTTAGGTCTTTCCGATGCTAAAATCCGGCTCACAGGTGCTGCTCCCGCTTCAGATAGTTTAAAAGTTTTTTTTGACACATTAGGCATTCCTATTCAGGAGGTTTATGCGATGACTGAGAACTGCGGAGGCTGTACGCTCATGCCACAAAATATTCAAAAAAATGGCACAGTGGGTAAGGCTATACCTGGCGTTAAGTTAAAAATAGATCCACAAAACGGGGAAATATTAATGCAAGCCCCCTGGCTAATGAGAGGCTATTTCGAGGACGAACCTTTAACCAACGCCGTCATTGAGAATAATTGGTTACATACCGGAGATATGGGAAAAATAGATGATGAGGGTTATCTATACATTACCGGACGAATTTCAGAAACGTTTAAATCGGCAAAAGGTAAATTTATTTCGCCCGCTACCCTTGAATTCCCATTTGCTGTCAATGACTTGATTGAACAAGTTTGTGTGGTCGGTATTGGGCTTCCTCAGCCTCTGGCGCTTATAAATTTATCTGAATTTGCTCAAACTTTACCAAAAGAAGAAATAAACAAGCGTTTGGAAAATACTCTCAATGCGGTTAACCAGAAAATCTCAAATTTTGAAAAAATATCCTCTGTCGTGATTCTTTCCGAAACCTGGGATGTTTACAACGGTGTATTAACCCCAACCCTAAAAATTAAAAGACATCGTTTAAATCAGCTATTTAGCCATAAATTTGATGCCTGGAGCCAATCTGCTCTTCCTATCATTTGGGAATGATTTAAAATGACATATATTTATAAAAAATTGTAAAAACATGACTATTTCAACAAATACTACAGACGATCTTCAGTTAGTTTTCCAAAATTTAAAATTGAAGGCTCGTATTACTTCCCGCACATCTGTTAAGGAAAGAATCGACAAATTAAAAAAACTGGAAGCGTACTTAAGAATTCCAGCAAACATTACATCGTTGGAAACCGCTTTATATGCCGATTTCAAGAAACATCCCGTCGAAGTAATGAGTAGCGAGATAAGTGCTATTATTCAGCAAATAACACATGTTAAAAAAAATCTATCGCGCTGGATGGCCGACAAAGTGGTGGATACACCTATCACTCTCGTTGGAACTTCGTCATGGATTAAATACGAATCGAAGGGGGTTTGCCTAATCCTTTCTCCATGGAATTACCCTTTTAACCTATCCATTCTTCCCTTAATCTATGCCATAGCCGCTGGAAATACAGTTCTTTTAAAACCATCAGAACTAGCAGCGCACACAGCTCATTTTATTAACAATATGCTATCAGAACTTTATCCACAAGATGAAGTTACTGTCCTGGAAGGAGATGCATCCCTGGCAAGCCGTCTATTATCTTTACCGTTTAATCATATTTATTTCACAGGAAGTCCTCAAATTGGAAAAGTAGTGATGGCCGCAGCAGCACAACACCTTTCTTCAGTTACCCTGGAACTGGGAGGAAAATCACCTGCCATCATTGAAAAATCAGCACCAATATCTGAGGCTGCAGAAAAATGTGTGTGGGCAAAACACTTTAATAATGGCCAAACATGCATCGCTCCGGATTATTTATTAGTTGAGGAAAGCGTCGCCGAAGAATTTACTAAAGCTTACCAAAAAAGTATAAGTGCATTTTATAATCCTGAAAATAAAGGAATTAAAAACTCTCCTGATTATTGCAGAATCATAAATAACAGGCATTTTAACAGAATAAAAGCGTTATTTGATGATGCAATCTCTAAAGGGGCCAAGGTACTGGCCGGTGGAGAATTTGATGAAACGGAACGATTTATTTCCCCTACTCTTCTTGGAAATGTTTCTCATGATATGAAAATCATGGAGGAAGAAATTTTCGGACCGGTTATGCCTATGATGACATTTAAAGATATAAATGAAGTGGTAGAGATAATTTACGAAAAGCCTAAACCACTTTCTCTTTATGTTGCCTCAAAAAACAACGCATTCATCAACGAGATAATTAGTAAAACATCCTCAGGTGGAACGGTAATAAATGATTATTTACTTGGATATCTGAATCCGGAACTTCCATTCGGTGGCGTTAATAACAGTGGGCTTGGCAAAGCGATGGGATTTCATTCTTTTGTTGATTTCTCCAATGAGCGGGGTATTGTCAAAAGAAATTTTGGAACCCTATCCTTTATTTATCCTCCTTACAATGGGTTTAAACAAAAACTGGTTTCTTTTCTTGCCTTCAAATTGTCTTGATTTTACATGAAAAAAATGCTCATTACAGGTGGTTCCCAAGGCATTGGATTTGAACTTGCCAAAGCATTTGCAAAAGAAGGAAACGCTTTGTTTTTAGTGGCTAAAGAAGACGGATTACTTCCATTGGCCATAGAAAATCTCAAAAAAGATTTTCCAAATCTGCAAGTTACCGGTCTAGAAATTGATCTTACGCTTCCGGAAAGTGCCCTATCGGTATATCAACAGGCCTTAAAAGCCGATTTTGTTCCTGATATTCTGGTGAATAACGCAGGATTTGGTACATACGGCTATGTTTGGGAAACAGATCAAGAGAGCGAATTTAAAATGCTTCAGTTAAACATGTTGAATGTTTACCAGTTGACCCGTTTTTTTTTGAAAGAAATGATTCAGCGAAATAGTGGTTGGATTATAAATATTTCCTCCATATCAGCCTTCCAGCCAAACCCTCGTTTAGGAACTTATGGTGCAACCAAAAGTTTTGTTTTGCAATTTACCAGATCTATTGATTTTGAATTAAGGGAAGCGGGGTTTGCTGTTCGTACTATGGCCGTTTGTCCAACACCCGTGGTAAACACAGGATTTATGGAACGAGCGGGAATGGAAAAATCAAGAACCTTCAAAAACTGGATGGTAGTCACGCCCGACACCGTAGTTAGGGATATTCTTAAGGGTATTAAAAAAGGCAAAAATCTCGTTGTACCAGGAAAAGGTTTATCTTTTTTACTTTCAATTATGAAAAGATTGCCCGAAGCTGTCGTTATTTGGATGTCTGCATATTACCTTCGCGAAAATAGATAATGAGCCGATGAAAATTGTTAAAATATTACTTTACACCACTATTGTTTTAGAAGGAGGAATAGCCATTTTATGTTGGTTTTTCCCTTCATACCTGAAATTTATATCCGCCTTACAGCCTTTACACGGTGAAAATACACCGAAAATGTTGTTGGCTATGTATGGTTCTGCTGCCATTCTCCCTGTAACTATTTCTTTTTGGGCCTTAAGGGAAGTTCCAGGAAGCAACCAGCGAAATGGCCTGATTATTTTACTTATCCTTTTTCATACTCTTCTTAGTCTAAGTCAGTTTATTTATAATCCTGATGCTCGGGCGGGGTCGCTTCACCTTCTTATTGCTGCCGGATTAAGTTCAGGTTGGAAAAAAGAAAAAGATTTAAATAAATGAGTTTATTCCTTACGCTGTTTATCATTATCACGCTGCTCTTTTTAAGCATGCTATTCCTATCCTTTTATTTTCGTGTCAAGGTTTTAAATAACTATCAAATCCTGGTTCGTCATAAGGTAGAATTCAACGCCATGGATGTTTTTCATCCAGATAAACTGGAAAGAGATGTTATACCGCGATATCCGAATCAGGCGCAAGCTATTAGAGATTTCTCAAAATACATAAGATTAGCCATTAGAATGGCCTCTGTTTTAATGGTGCTTATCACCCTCTTGGGGGCTGTTTTAATGTATTTTAGAGAATAAACGGCGCTATGATTAAAGTTGGAGTCATTGGTGTAGGTCATTTAGGGAAGTTAATATTGAAACAACTCAATGAGTTACCTGAATGGTTCTCCGTCGCAGGATATTACGACAATGACCCACAATTAGGCGACTCATCGTCTGATTTATCCCAATGGACCTCTTTTGACAATGCAGCTTTCTTAATTGAAGCTTCTGATGCTATTATTTTATCTGTCCCAACCTCTTTTCATTTTTTTTATGCAAAACAGGTTTTATACCATCATAAACATTTGTTCATTGAGAAACCTATAACGGATACCCTGGAGGAAGCGTTATACTTAAAAAACTGGTTCATTGACAAACAATCTTACCCCGTAGTTCAGGTAGGACATATTGAACGCTTCAATCCTGCCTGGTTAAGTGTCAAAGATCTTGGATTACAGCCGATGTTTATAGAAGTCCATAGACTGGCTCCTTTCAATACACGAGGTACTGATGTTTCTGTTGTTTTAGATTTGATGATACATGATTTAGACCTTATATTGCAACTTATTCCCTACGAAATAACAAATATCAGATCTAATGGGGTGGCTATTTTAAGTCCTACCCCCGATATTGCCAATGCACGAATTGAATTTGCAAATGGTGCAGTCGCTAATGTAACTGCATCTCGAATTTCGATGAAAAAAATGCGAAAAATGCGTTTATTTCAATCTGATGCATATATAACGCTGGATTTTTTAGAGAAAAAGAGCCAGATTTTCTCCCTCACATCTTTAGATATTGCCGAAGAAATGCCTGTTTTTTTGAATCATAATGCTTTGAAGGAAGAATTGCGTTCCTTTG
>BJGN01000121.1 GCA_014190515.1 Bacteroidota bacterium | reverse complement strand
TACCCTTTTGCCGGTGATTTTACCTGAGCAAAAATAGCTGCCGGATAATATCTGATTTCAAATTTATCCTTTTTTAGCACCACTTTGTAGGGCTGCTCCTCCGTTTTTGTTCCCATCTTAAGATAATTTTTAGCATACAATCCAGAAAATACGAGTAATGCAAGCACAATAAGATAGGTCATTTTCATGATATTTATATTTTATAAAGGATACAAATAGAGGTCGGTAAATGTTTAAAAATATATTATGTCAAATTGATGATTTACATTTTATTTTAAAAAAGAGGAGATTAAATGTTATTTTAGCTAAATCAACGCCATTTTTAGTACGTTTTACCTAATAATCCCTAAATTATGAAAAGAAGAGATTTTCTCCTTGCTTCCTCCGCTGTCGGTGCCTCTGCCTTTTTTTCATCTCTCCCTCTCTTGGGTGCGACAAGGCCTGAAAAACAAAAATTGGGTGTTGCTTTAGTAGGTTTGGGGTATTACAGCACCGATTTACTGGCTCCCGCCCTTCAATTAACTGAAAAATGCTACCTCGCTGGCATTGTAACCGGAACGCCATCAAAAGCTGAAAGCTGGAAACTAAAATATAATATACCTGAAAAAAACATCTATAACTATCAGAATTTTGATGAGATAGCCAATAATCCGGACATAGATATAGTTTATGTTGTTTTACCTCCTTCCATGCATAAGGAATTTTCAGTTCGTGCTGCCAATGCAGGAAAACAGGTGTTTTGTGAAAAACCTATGGCGCCCTCTGTAGCAGATTGTATGGAAATGATTCGTGCCGCTTCTCAGAATAAAGTTAAACTCTCCATAGGTTACAGGTGTCAGCATGACCCTAATATCCAGGCTTATATGCAAGTTGCCAAAGAGAAAAAGTTTGGGAAAGTGAAATTACTGACCAGTGCTGCCGGTTATTTTGATGGCCGTTCTACCCATTGGAAACAGAAAAAGGCCATGGGCGGCGGTGTCATGGGTGATATGGGTGTTTATGCTCTTCAAGGTGCCCGATTAGCTACCGGCGAAGAACCCATCAATGTATTAGCACAGGCTTCAACTACCCGTCCTGAAATATATACCGAAGTGGAGGAAACCATTCAGTTTTTTCTGGAATTTCCGAGTGGGGCAAGGGCTTCTTGTATGTCCAGTTATGGGGTGAATATGAATCATCTTCACGTCAATTACGAAAAAGGTTGGTTGAAAATGGAACCGCATTCCTCATATAATGGAAATATGGGTAGTCTGTCTGATGGCACCCAGATAAAATTTGCTGTGCCAAATCAGCAAGCAAAACAAATGGATGAGGATTGTGCAGCCATAATGTCCAAATCAAATCTGTTGGTTCCCGGTGAGGAAGGACTTAGGGACACCATTATCGTAGAAGCCATTTATAAGTCAGTGGAAACGGGCAAACAAGTGAATATTTAACAAAACCTTTACTTAAAGACTAATTTTCCTTCTTAATTTTTAGCTACTTTAGCGCCAACAAATTAATCATGATGAAACGCAGGCAATTTTTTCTCAATTCTTCCCTCGCCGCTTTAGGCAGTTTATTCCTGAGCCAGGCAAATGGTCAGGGTAAAAATAGTAGGCTTTTATTTCCCGGTTCAAAGGGAAAAGCTAAAAATATCATCATGATGGTAAGTGATGGCATGAGTACGGGAACGTTGAATATGGCTGATATGCTGCTTCAACGCAAAATGGGAAAAGGTTCAAATTGGCTTAATTTGTACAGGGAAAATAAGGTTAGCCGTGGACTCATGGATATGGCTTCCGCCAATTCACTTACTACGGATTCCGCTGCCGCAAGCTCTTCCTGGGGTGGAGGCAAACGAGTGAATAATGGTTCCTTAAACATAGGTCCAAACGGAGAAGAGAATATGCCTATCTGGCAAAAATTTAAGGCAGCGGGTAAAATGACAGGCTGTGTGACAACGGTTCCTATTACCCATGCAACGCCTTCCGGGTTTTGTGTAAATAGCAAAAGCAGAAATGCTCAACCTGAGATTGCCGTAAATTATATGTCGCTGAAATTTGATGTGATGATGGGCGGTGGTCATGAATATTTTTCCAGAGATACGCGGGAAGATAAAAGGGATCTTTATGCCGAATATCGTACCAATGGTTTTCAGGTTGCCCAAAATAGAACTGAAATGTTGGCCCTTAATGTGGATAAACCTATTCTTGGGGTGTTCTATAAAGATGGTCTTCCCTATACCGTTGACAGAGATAATAGCAAGGAAGTTTCTGACCAGATTCCGTCGTTGGCTGAAATGACTATGGTGGCCATCAATAAAATGAAGAAGGCTAAAAATGGCTTCGTTCTTCAGGTTGAAGGTGGTAAAATCGATTGGGCAGCCCATGCCAACTGTGCCGCCGGTCTCATTTATGACCAGATTGCTTTTGATGAGGCAGTTAAAACAGTCATTGACTTTGCGGAAGCAGATGGAAATACGCTGGTTATAATTACTACCGATCATGGAAATGCTAATCCGGGACTTGTAGCGGGAAGCAATGTGAATGCCAATTTTGATTCCCTTCACACTTACAAACATTCCAATGACTGGATTCTTCGTGGCTTTACGCCGGAATCAACCCTGGCGCAAATAAAAGAACGGGTAAATTTTGCATCTAATATTAATTTAACAGACGATGAGGCTAAAACACTACAGAATTATTATCTGAAGTTGACGAAAGGAGAGGATGGAATTTATAATTATGCCAATTTACCCTTCCGCACCTTAGCTGAAATGCAAAAATCGAGGACCAGTGTTAGCTGGATTAGTATGGATCATTCATCAGATTATGTGGAATTGGCTATGTTTGGCCCGGGTAGTGACAAAATGAAACCCTTCATGAAAAATACCGAATTACATTATTTCATGTTGGAAGCAGCGGAAGTGGAGGATTGAGAAAAGGGTTGGATTAGAATATAAAAAATGTTTGCTTTTATTCGGTTTCCATTCGCAAGTATTTAATTGAATGGCAACCGGGATTGTAAGCTGTTCCAAAAATATTGCCTGTATCAGCTTGCGATACATTTAAAGTCGGCAAAGATGCCTTCCTTTATCAAAAATAAATTTGAAGCCATCCCTCATATAATATCGTATTGGATGTTCTTTGTTATATAAATCTACAACCAAAAAACGACAATCAGTTTTATTATTGGAATCAACAAACCAAGACTTTATAAAATCCATTCATTCACGACCAATACCTTCCCTTCATTTCGTCTAAGGTAAAGCAGTGTTTTACTCTACTTCCCAAATAGTAATAAACAAAGTGCCAGCACTCAATTAGGACGTTGGGTGCGGCAACATGAAAAATTGCAAATGCAATTACTGGCAATGGGCTATAAGCCTGGAAAAAAGATTTTAACGCCAGCTTTCAGGAATGTCAACTAAATGGATCAGGATTTGCTTTAATTGTAACAGTTTTGAATTCGTGAAAGTGGAGCTTATTTGCTATAAGAGGATGCACTTATATTTGGATAGAAATCTTTACTTTGCCACCCAATCCTTTTTCGACTATTTCAAATAATGTTTTTAGCGTCATATTGCTACCATCATTTTCAATTCTTGAAATATAAGTTCTTTTCTTATCCACTAATTCCGCAAGTTGTTCTTGGGTTAAATGTTTATCCTCTCGAGCCTTTTTTAATAGTAACCCGATCTCAAATGACTCGAATTCACGTTCTAAAGCATCACGCCTAGAGGTGCCTTTTATACCGTATACTTCATCTTTGATTTCTTTCCAACTTCTTGTACTCATTTTATTTCTTTTTAGTTTTGTAATACTTCTGCATCAATTGGAGTGCTTTTTCAATTTCATTTTTCGGGGTTTTTTGGGTCTTTTTTATGAATCCATTCAACAAAACAACCAGTTTTCCATTGTCAAAAAAGCAAAACACCCTCCAAATATCTGATCCTAATTGAATCCGTGCTTCATAAAGTCCATTTGTGCCAAAAAGCATTTTCAGATAATTACCAGGAATTCTTTCAAGCGTTTCTATTGCTTCAATTATCTTAAAAATCTTATTCTGAACTTTTTCGGGTTGCTTTTTCAAGAACTCACTAAAGTGATTCTCAAATTCTACTACCTCACGGACTTTTTCGTTCATAATACAAATGTAACTTATAAGTTACTATTTTCCAAGTTTCTTTGAGTATTGATATAGGAGTGGTGAGCATTGATTAACGGTCCGCGGCTGACAGAAGTACGGGTTCATATACCCAAGTGTAAGAATTGAATCTCAAACTTACACGTAAGTTGATTTTTATGGAAGCCTTTGATGCCGCGTGTAGGGAAACCGCCGATATAGGGCGTTTTTATTTATTTAAGCTTAATTTCTTCAATTGTTGTTACAACATCGTTTTCATATCTTACAATTTTCAGCCGTGAAATTGTACCGCGTAACTCAAACTCCTCCTTATTCCATTCGTCAACCATTTTCTTGCATTTATGTCTGTCTTGTGAATTTCCAATTCCTATGAGAGGTATAAAATCAAGGTCAAGTCGCAAGTTGTCTTTGAGTTTATCGCTATAAAGTTTGTCGTGAAGTTTCACTATTCTGCTGGATCCTTCGTCAGGAACTTCTGTGTGCAATGTTTTCAAAATAACAAAATAATTTTGCTCTCCTGAAAGCAGAAATACAAATGAATATGGGTTCAACACAAAACAAATTTTCATTACTTTACTTTCGTGTCTGTCTGCAAAATATTGAATGTGCTGGAAATGTTTGTATTACTTGTTTTTCAGAATTTCATTCAACAACTCCTCAGCATTTGAATAAATTTTACACCTGCTCTTGTAATTCGTCAAATGTAACAATGTTTTGTTTTTTTGGAGTGAATTGCTTGAGTAATCCTTTGTTCAGAAATTGAAATTTCACGCTCTCAACCACCTCTTTGTTAATACGGATAAACTCCAATATGGTGAATACCTTCCAAATGCTTTTGGATTTGTTCATCAGTAAGTTTCAGATATAACTTTTCTGTAAAATTCTGAAATGTACCTCCATTCATTTTATGTACCCGAAAACGATAAAGGTCATAAAAATAGGCTGGCATATAACCCGATTTGTTTCCTTTCTCCCAACGAACAGCAAAATCATCTTCACGTCCTTTGAATAGGGAGTGGAAGATATTGATGTGTTCTTGATGATTTTGAATTATCATTTTTTATGTCCCAAAATGTCTCACGTTTTATTTTCGTGTACCAAATCTAAAGCATATGGTACGCGTTTTATTTTCTTGGGACAACTTGGTACACGATTTATTTCATCCTTTTTTCAGTAAATTATAAAGTTTGGTATTGATGTAAATGACCTCTTTACCTTTCTGTTGTGATTTCAAAATTCCTATTTCCTCAAGACCATTTAAATATCTTGATGCTGCTTTCCTTTCAATCCCCAAATTATTGACCAAAAACTCAATCTTGCTATATGGATGGATAAAAAGCTGCTCTATCAAATCTTTCGAATATATTCTAGGTAACTTCTCCTGCACCAATTTTTGTGTTTCGTTGAACAGTAGATTAATTTTGTTGATTTGCTCAATTGTGCTTTGAGCTGTCTGTTCTATACCTTTGAGCATATACAGAATCCAATCCTCCCAATTATTCTTAGTCCGAACTTCCTGTAATAATCGGTAGTAATCACCTTTATTTTGGATAATAAAAGAACTCAGGTACAATACAGGTTCTTTTAACAGTCCTTTCAAAATCAGATACAAAACATTGATAATTCTACCAGTTCTACCGTTACCATCATAAAAAGGGTGGATACTTTCGAATTGATAATGTTGAATGGCTAGCTTGATTAATGGAGATACATCATCATGATCATCATTTAGGTACTCCTCCAAATTTTTCATCAAATCACTTATCGTATAAAAATTATCAGGAGGTGTATAAATAACTTCATTAGTCAGATCATTAACTAATGCGGTACCTGGAAGTCTTCTAAGTCCAGCATTGTTTTCTTCCAACTCTTTTTGAATAGTAATTATTCCGTTTGTATTAAGAAACCCCTTCTCTTTGATTAAGAGTGTTCCCATAAGAAGAGCCTCTCGGTATCGTAAAACCTCTTTAGTTGCTGCATCAGGTTTAGCCGATTTCGCATATAAAGCTTGATAAAGTTTGTCTTGAGTTGTAATCACATTTTCAATTCCAGAACTCGCTTGTGCTTCTTTTAAAATCACAACATTGATAAGAATGTTCGGATTTGGTAATGTGTTTGTAAGACCCTTTAATTCAGCCAATGCCACCGCAGATTTGCTTTCCTGTTTTAGGATTGAAATTGTTTCTACCAAAGATTCTTTTGGAGGAAGAAGAGGTAAATCGTTAAATGCTTTATTTGGCTTTATTGTCATTTCTTCCTATTCGCTTTAATATATTTGACCTTTTCCTCTGCTACTTTCAGTGCTTCAATTCCTAAATCTTCGTCTTGAATTTCATATAAAATCTTGTCGCTAAGGAATGAAACCAATAGGTCGTCTGCGTTATAGTCGTATATGTTCGCAAGTTTAAGAACTACCTCTTTTGTAATTCTGCGTTCCCCACGTTCCATTTTGCTCAAAATAGCAACATCAATGTCGAGTAATGCAGCAACTTTCCGCAATGGAAGTTCCTTTTCTTCTCGAATGTGCCTTAACTTTTCGCCTATTGTTTCTGTTGACATAAACCCTATTGACATAATGTGTCAAAATTAGAAAAAGATTTTTGATTTGTCTCCACTTATTTCAAATTATTTTCAACATTCTGCAGTGTATTGGGAAATTGGCTCTTTTACAAAACTTGGGTTGTGGGTCAGCAGCTGCGGTTTTGCAAATGTTCCAATATGCGGTGGGAAAATTTTTAAAACATTCGGGTTAGATTGTGTGTCGCCAAAGTCAGTCCGTATATTCTTGTCAAGATGTCAAAGTTCGATTTTCTGATGTCTGTTATAGTTGCACGGTTTTTCTCTGGGCTTGCTTATCAACGGTTGGCGGTTTTGCGTTCGGGCGGGCTTTTAGCACTAAACTTTATTTAAAGCACCACATTTCAAATATAGCAAAAAGTATCAAGCAGAGCACTTAGCCCCGCCTGACGCAAAACCGCTGTTAGCTGCTGAGCTCTAATTAGATATTTTCTTCACCAAACTCAGAATTTCATCAGGATTTTCTAAAGGACTAATATGACCACCTCCAATAACGATCGTTTCAATGTTTGGAGGCGCAGGTACATAATCTTCGACTCCTTTCAGAGCAACCGCTCTAACCTTTAAATTTTTAATCAATTCGCTCGCATCTTCAGCATCAATAATTACCGCTTTGTCCGTTTGTTTAATCTGTGCGTTTGACAACAAATTCATGGGGCGTTTTAGGTCTTCGATTAGAGAAGGATTTTCTTTAAATGATGTCTTTCCGAACAATGCTTTAGCCACTTGTTTCGTGTAAAAATTCCTAAATACCAACATCGAATGCTGAAGTACGAACGTGATCTTTTGTTTTTTTGTTGCTGCAAGAAACGGCATATTACAAAGCAATACATTTTCAAATCGCTCCGGTTGCCTGGACGCTGCTCGAAGAATGGTCATACTGCCCCAGGAATGACCCACAGCGATAACTTTAGCAATCTGTAAGCTATCCAAAATTTCAAGAAACATATCGGCACAATCGTTTAGTGTCCAATCTGTTTTTGTTATTTCCTTACTCAAACCGTGAAATGGCATGTCCACAGAGAAAGTGCTTCGGTCTTGGATGGAATTAATTACCTTATCCCACAGGTGGTGGTCAAAATACACGCCGTGAAGGAACATAATGGGCGTTTTATCTGAATTAGTCAATTTCGGATAGACGGCTATTTTGCCAAGATTTGTGTGAATCATTTTATTTCTGTTACACGTTTATTCATCTCCATATTAATTACTAACTGATGGTGCTTGTTTTATAAAAACTGTTTGTTTCAACTGATCAACCATGAATTTTGACAAATCACTTAGAGTGATGGACAGTTTAAGCCCTTTACCATCGAGTGTAGCGTTACACCTTCCTTTCGCTGGTTTATCAACGATATTGGGACAACGAACAATCGTCCAATCGAGGTTGCTATTCATGATGATGGGTTCCATGCGGTTTTTATCTT
>BJGN01000120.1 GCA_014190515.1 Bacteroidota bacterium | reverse complement strand
CTTTATCTTTAATATGACCAACAGGATTGGCATAATTAAGGAACCAAAACATTGCTGTTTTTTCCGAAACAGCCCTCTCGAACTGTGCCAGAGTTTCCACTTCGATTAATTTAATTCCTGTATTTCTAATGGCGTGATCATATCCCACCCGATGTGATTTTTGAATAATCACCTCAGACTTCATACCAGATAAATCCCCCGGTATTTTATCTATTTTAGATGTATCCAGGCCAGTTAAAACACCCGCTGTGCCTAAAGTGATAGCAGAGGCTGCACCCGAGGTAACCATTGCTGCATCACATCGCAATAACTGAGCCAGTCTTTCTCCAACCCTGTCATGCAGTTCATTTAAATTGACAAATTGGGTACTGGCATAAAGGTAAGCGTTTTTAACTTCCTCTGTCATCAGACTACTCGTTAACGCTGTGTAGGTACCTGCTGCATTAATGAAAGTGCGGACACCCAATTCTTTAAAAAAATCTCTATACTGACCTTCTCCTATAGATTGGAAATCTGTCATTTTCTTAAAATTCAACAGACCGCCAATAAAAGGGATAGCTGAAAGGTTTCTAATTAAATTTCTTCTTGAAAGCATCTTTAAAAATTTTAAAATTAATCTAAAGCAGCGATACAATCCATTTCCACCAGGGAATCACCGGGTATTCCTCCATAAGCAGCAACGGTAGTTCTCACAGGCGGTTTTTCACCAAAACGGCCTCTAAAAACCTCATTCATGGCAGCATAATCATTCAAATCGTGCAAAAAGACGCTAACTTTGAGTACTTTTTGCATAGAAGAACCATTTTTGACTAATTCCTTTTCCAGTTCATCCAAAACATGCTTGGTATGAGCTTTTATATCGCCCTCAAAATGAGCCCCTTTTCCTGCTATAAAAAGGAGATTTCCATATTTTACAGCACTTGAAAAAAGAGGGATACCTTGTTCATCTGCTACAATTTCCCCCACCACTTCCTTTTTTGAGGAAAGGAAAGATTTTTCAGTAGCTTTTGCTGAAAGGGAAAAGCCAAAAATGGTGGCCAATCCGGCACCTATTTTCTTAAAAGCCAATCGTCTGTTTGATTCCATTTTATTATTTTTTTGTTAACTATTTTTCTTCATCCTTAATAGGAATACTTCGCCACCATGTGGCTAATGAGGAGCCCGAAATATTCATCCAGGGTCCGAAAACGGCGGGAGCAAGACCTACGGTTGCAATTTTATTCATGGTGAGCGCAATGCCTGAAGCTAATCCACCATTTTGCATACCCACCTCGATGGCAATAGTACGGCAATCGCGCTGATTAAGACCAACTAATTTTGCACCTAAATACCCTAAGAAATAACCTAATACATTATGAAGTATAGCTGCAAGAATGAGTGTGAAGCCAATTTGAAGTAAGCCATCCCGACCATTTGCGGTTATAACTGTAACGATAATAGCGATACCGGCCATTGAAATTATAGGCATGGCGAGATCCAGCCATTTGGCCTTTCCATGAAAAAAATAGTTAAATAATAAACCTGCACCTATGGGTAAAATCACCATATTGGCAATGTCTAACATCATTTTCCATAAATCAATGGGTATATATTGACCAGCCAGCTGCTGCATCAGAAAAGGGGTGATAAAAGGTGCTGCAATAGTAGCAATAGCTGTAAGCGTAACGGATAAAGGAACATTTGCATTGGCAATATACGACATTACGTTAGAGGCCAAACCACTAGGTGCACAACCAATAAGAATAACACCTGCAGCTATTTCCGGTGGGAAATTAAATAATTTTGCCAATCCAAATCCTAAGAAAGGCATGATGGTAAATTGACAAACGAGACCTACCAATACGGCCTTTGGCATTTTAAGAACACCTAAAAAATCTTGTATCGACATGGTGGTTCCCATGCCAAACATAATAATCTGAAGTAAAGGAATGATGAGTACTTTTGGTTTAAAAGTGCCTATCTGAACAAAATAGCCTGGGTAAAACATCGCCAGAGAAACAGCACTAAAAATAAGCACCGTAAAGGTAAATCCTTTTAAAAATGGGTGTAATCGGATGCCCAAAGCTAGTAAAAAGAAGGCCAGACTTAAAGGAATTCCAGCTTCACTTCCATTTCCAGACATGGCTAAAATGGCTACACCAATGAATAAAAGGCAAGACAAAATCAAAGAAATTTGAAAAAGTTTTTTCATGTTAATTAGGATTTCCAGATGAAGGCAAGATAACTTGCCATATATTGGCCCTTTGGCCATATTCTATTACAAATATTTGATTATCAATAAGTACTGCGTCAGTTGGAGACAAGAAATTATCTACTAAACGGTTAGTTCTAACTTTAAATTGGTTTGAAGTCTTATCAAGAAACATTTCTAAATGTACAAGTTCTTCTCCTTCTTTAGAAATTCGGGACATTAATTCAAAATTCTCACCATCTGTCCAGGAGAGTGCAAAACCAGAATACCGATATTTACCACCCAGATTACCTTTTGTATCAAACAATAAACCTAATGGGCAAGAATGAGGTGTAAAGGTTCCTAATAGAACACCAGTGGTATCTGCATCCATCACTTTTCCCGATTTTAAATCTCTGTAATGGTTTAACCGAGGCCCCAAATTCAATACAGGAGTTGATATCTTCAAATTTTCAGGTCTTTTAGGAAATGAAGTATCAACCATAAAATATTTTTGCTGATAGGCATGACTCGTTTCAGGAATAAAAGGATCAACTGCAGCATCAGGTACCCAATCCGCAAATTGTTGTGGATTGTCCAACTGGCCCATCACCCACGGAAAGCCATAATGATGCCCCTGCTGAATTTCAAACATATCTTCAGGGTGATCATAATCACTGGAATTGACCACAGCAAAAAGTCTGTGATCATGGGAAAATGCCATATCATAAGCGTTTCTTACACCCTCAGCAAAAAGATAGCCTTCCTTTATTAACCAATCTCTATCATTTCGAAAAGTCAAAGCGAAGGCATTGACAGGAATTCTCAAGATACAAGCAGTCAACGCGACATCTCTTTGATTGGGATAAAAACCGTCATTTTCTTGTAATTCTCCATGATCTGTTCTTGCACCGCTATTAACAAATAAATACTTTCCATCAGGACTTACTACCGTTGCATTAAAGCCATGGTTAAAAATAGTTTTATTCCCACCCATTTCCTCTGTAATAAAAAGAGGAGTCCAGGCATATTGATTTTTCTTTAAGCGTATAGCCCTCATGCCAATCCCTCGTGTACCTTTTCCGTTATTTACCTTTATATTACCAACTAAAAACATCGTATCTCCAAGAAAATCAATACCCTGCAGTTCATTTATACCATGATCTCTTACAGAAAAACGCAATGTAGCTTCAGGCATACCAAAACGATTTAAGTTAACCTCAAAAACAGAACCATCAAAGGTTGTATAAACAATCTGTTTCGTTTTAGGGTCTTGAGTAATGCGAACACCATTGGGACCAATCGACAAAAAATGTTTAACTGTAACGTCTTTAGCCACCGAAAAAGGTACTTTCAAGGGTTTCTTAGTACAGGAGAATACCCCAAGTAGACAAAAAAAAAGGGGATACCATTTCATTATTCTCAACTTACTTTTCCCATAAAGGTTTGGAAACGCCATTCAAATCCCATACTGTTTTTCCATCCCTTAGCGTCAGTTCACAAACCAGTTTTTTATTCCCAATAACTTTCCAACCCATTACATCGGAATATCCAAAAGTGCCGTTTTCTAATTTCAGAACCGCAACATCTGCACCTGCACCTACCGTTAAATGTCCTAAGGCAGGCCGGTTGATTACCTGAGCAGGTTTCCATGTGGAAGCTTCAATGACTTCGTCCAGTGTTAGTCCTACATTCAATAATTTGGACATCACATTCAACTGGTCTTTCATGCCTCCATTCATACTACCTGTATGTAAATCGGTACTTATAGTATTGGGTTTAAAACCTTGTTCAATCGCTGGAATTGCCTGATCCCAAAGGAAACTGCCTCCACCATGGCCCACATCAAAAATAATCCCTTTTTTCTGAGCTGGAAGGACAAAAGGTTTTAATTTTCTTTTTTCATCCACTAAAGGAATTCTTCCTTTAACTTTAGCATAACAATGGGTAAAAATATCTCCAGGCCTTAATTTTTCATTGAATAATGTTTCTAAAGAAAGTTCTGGTTCCACCCCTCCAAAATCGATCATTACTGGAATATTTGCCAATTTACCCGCCTGAACTGCCTGCTCAACTGGAGTCCATTCAGGGCCTGCATAATGTGCCACTTTAACTCCTACAATAAAATCAGGAAATGCAAGGGCCTCCATAGCTGTAAGTCTGGCATCCATATCGAGTAAATTTTGTTCGATTGGACCACCTTTCATCCCCGTACCAACAATATTCAAAAAAGAAAGAACCCGGGTTTGAGAAGTTTCAATGGTTTGCTTTTTAAATGTTTTGAAATTTCTCCAGCCAGAACCGCCTGCATCAACGACCGTGGTAACACCTGACCTGAAGGTATAACCATCTGGAGCTAGGGCACTTGAACCATTACTTAAATAAGCATCTGATTCCGTTCCATAAAAATGATGTCCGTGAATATCAATAATGCCAGGTACCACATATAATCCAGTCACATCAACCACTTGAAAAACATTCTTTGTGGATAAATTCGGGCCTACCTGTACAATAATGCCATCATCAATTGCCACGTCCAAACGCTGGTTTATCTTATTTTTGGGATCAATGACGGTTCCACCTTTCAACATAAGGTCAATTTCCTGAGCAAAGGAATAAAAAGACCATATAGTAAGGAGTAAAGAAAAAAAACAATTTTTAGTTAGTGCTGCCATGTATTTTAATTTTTTTGAAACCTAAACCAATCCTGCCCGGAAAAAGGTACCAGGAATGATTCCAACATACCTCTGTCTTGTAAGGTAACATAAGCCCATTTTCCGTCCTTACCCCCGAAAGTAATATTAGAGGGTTTACTTCCCTTCAGTTGAATTTCTTTGACTATTTTCCCCGAACCATTTAAACAAACCACGGTACCCTTCCCATATCTTGTAACATATAGATTACCTTTTCTATCGCAACGCATGCCGTCCAATCCAAAATCAGAAAATGCATGAAACAATCTTTTGTCAGAAATGAACCCCTCTTTATCAATTTTATACTTCCAAATTTTCCTTTGGACACTCTCATTCACAAAAAGATACTTTCCATCCGGGCTAACTTCAATACCATTGGTAGTTCCCATATTTTTTTCAAGACAGAAAGTGGCTCCATCCGACCTGATAAGCCATAATTGTCCTGTACTCATTTTCCAATTCGGATCAGAAGCGTAAAGGAATCCATTGGGATGAAATGCCAGATCATTGGGTTGATTCATATCCTTATTGTGAGCAAAAATCTGAATTTTTTTATTTAAAATATTAATTTTCAATATGTTATGACCAACATAATCTGCAACTAATAAATCCCCATCGGGATGAACCCGAATACCATTTCCAACACTACCTTGTGGTAATTGAATCAATTCATTTACCTTATGTTCGGGTGAAAGCACACCAATTGTACCTTCTTTCTGGAAATTCACCAGATAAATATTACCATTTTCATGAAAAGAAGGTCCTTCTATGCCAGAGGTAAATAAACCTTCTGCGACAACATCCTCCCGTTGAAATAAGGTACCATTATCCTTAAAAGTCTTACAACCCGCCAAATTAAACAGGCATCCAAAAAAAAGTAAGTACGATAAAATGCGAAACATATCAATGTTTTAGGAAAAGGAATATTTGGTAAATTAAGGATTATTTTTTTATTTGGACAGTTTTCCATAAAATAAAAATGGGTTAAACCCTTCTAATTCAAAATTAGATTAATATATCAGAAGTTTAGTCCAACTTGCGTGAAAAATGCCTATGTTTATTTTCATGCTTTTTTGGGGATTTTATGCCCACCGACTATTAAATAACCTGGCTATTTATGCATTACCGGCACCCATGATTTCCTTTTACCAAATGGAGGAAGCCTACATTATGGAACATGCCGTTGATCCGGATAAACGACGCTACGCCTCTCCTTTTGAAGCCGCGCGTCATTACATAGATTTTGAAAAATATGGCTCTGCCCCTTATGATTCCTTACCGACAAAATATACTGATGCCATTTTTAAATATCACACTTTATATTTAATTCAAAATAGAGATACCATTCATTTTAAAAAAGAAGGTCTGGAAATGATGGGATACAAGCAAATTTTTAAAAAATACATAGCGCCTAAACTGCCCGACGGATTGTGGGAAATGCCAAGGGATAGTTTATTTCAACTTTTAGCAGGGGAGAAAGAAAAAACGGGAGAATTCATCTTTGAAGACCAATTAAATGGACATGGAATTTTACCATGGCACCTGATGCGTATGCAAAGAAGGCTTACTGAGGCATTTATAAAAATGGATAAGCCACGTATTTTACAGCTTTCTGCTGAAATTGGACATTATATCGGCGATGCACATGTTCCCTTGCATACCACCCAAAATTATAATGGACAACTCACTGACCAGATTGGAATCCATGCCCTTTGGGAAAGTCATATTCCAGAGTACTTCGCAGAATCAACCTACCAACTCTGGACAGGAAAAGCTCTATATTGGGAAAACCCTGAAAATGTGTTTTGGGAAATATGTAAAGAAAGTCAACAGTTGGTTGCTGATGTACTATTACTGGAGAAACAAGTCCGGGATACATTTCCAACGGACAAACAGTGGTGTTATGTCATTCAAGGAAAGGGGACGATTAAAAAACCCTGTATAGATTTTTCTAAAGCTTATCAAAAGGCTATGGATGGAATGGTCGAAAAGCAAATGAAAAAAACAATTCAGGCCATTAGCAGTAGTTGGTACACAGCTTGGGTTGACGCAGGGCAACCAAACCTAAACAAACTGAATATAAAGCCACTAAAGAGGAGTTTGAAAACGAAACAAAATAAAGTCTAGCTTCGTTATAATTTGCTAAAACCAAAAAGTAACATGAAAAAACTAATCTTTCATCAGGCTAATACAAGAGGAGAAGTGAATCATGGCTGGCTTAAAAGTTTTCATTCTTTCAGCTTTGCAAATTATTATAATCCGGAAAGAATGAATTTTGGGGTATTACGCGTTTTAAACGATGATACCGTTTCTGGTGGAATGGGTTTTGGAAAACACCCACATGATAATATGGAAATAATAAGTATTCCATTAGAGGGTGATTTGGAGCATCAGGACAGTATGAACAATACAACGATAATAAGGAAAGGGGATATACAGGTAATGAGTGCTGGAACAGGTGTTTACCATAGTGAATACAATAAAAATAAAGATGAAACGGTAAAATTCCTGCAAATATGGGTTTTTCCAAATAAGAAAAACGTAACGCCCCGGTATGATCAGATTAGCTTGAATATAGAGGAAAGGAAAAATAAGTTACAGCAGATTCTTTCGCCTAATGCAGAGGATGAGGGCGTTTGGATTCATCAGGACGCGTGGTTTCATCTGGGTAATTTTGACAAAGGGCAAAATGTACAATACCAAATGAAAAAAGAAGGCAACGGTCTTTATGCTTTTATACTAAAAGGCTCATTTGTCATTGAAGAACAAGAAATGGGGCTTCGAGATGGACTTGGTATCACAGGAACGAATCAAGTGGCTATTTCAGCCAGGGAAGATGATGCAGAAATACTGCTTATGGAAGTACCGATGAACCTACATTAAAGTAATTTCCGACGGGCCATTTCAGCTTTGACCAGACCTAATTCTCTGGACATATCCCCAGTAACACTACTGTTTTCCTCGGCACGGCGAATCAGGTAAGGAATTACCTCTTTAATCTGACCATAAACTACGTATTTACCTACATTAAAGCCCGAATTAGCCAGATTGAATGTAAGAATATCACTCATTCCCATTAATTGGCAGAAATATAAGTTATGGTGATTGAATGGAATGGATTTTCTTGCCATTTCTTCAACTTGAATAGACACGCTCTGAACATTATGGGAAGCATTCATGGAAGCCATTTCCTGATAATGGTCCAAGCAAAACTGGATACCATCATTGAACGACTGGTCTGTAAATTCTTTGGAAGTATGAATGGGTGATTCATAATGTAAATCTTCTGCCCTTTTATTCTCTTTTTCCATGTAAGCTCCCCTAACCAATTTAGCACCAAGGATAAACTTTTTTTCTTTTGAAAGATGGAAACTTTCCTTTAGAAAAGAGAGACGATCTTTCCTGTACATTTGGAAAGTATTATATATGATTGCCT
>BJGN01000119.1 GCA_014190515.1 Bacteroidota bacterium | reverse complement strand
TAGCGAAAACACATGAAGAAGCTGTGGAAACTTACTACCCCGGCTATGCCGAAACCTTCACCCGCATCGGTCGCGAGCGCGGTTGGCCACCCGTCACCCGAGGACATTTTGAAGCCCAAAATGCTCCACGAGGAGCCTACCTGGTAGGGGATTCCGATGAGGTGGCAGAGAAGATTCTGCGTCATAGTTCCTCTTGGGGAGGCATTGATCGCTTTACCTTTCAGCTGGACAATGCCGGACTGAGTCATCAACAGCTCAGTGAAACCATTGCCTTGATCGGGGAAGAGGTGATTCCTAAAGTAAAAAAAGCACTTTCCCTCGGAGATTAAGCTATTTTGGCCTTTCCTACCCAGGATTTCGGAAGCAAATAAAAGGTAAAAATATTTATTTAACTAAACTGAGCACTGGTTTGAAGAATGTTAAGGTACAGAAATGACTAGGAACCGGGACTAATATTAACAGGAAACTTCACTGAAAAGGGCTTGTGATTTACTAGAAAGTAGGCTTAAAATAAATGTAGTCACCAAAATTGATGAAGAACCCAATTTCATCCGGATTTTACATTGATCTGCCTCATCTCTTTGTAAACGCCACTTTTGTCATCCAAATGCCGCACAGTAGTCGTTCATTTAGTTATTTATTAATACTAGTTTTGTAAAATGAAAATAGGGGAACGCATAAAAGAAATTCGAGTAGCAAAAGGAATGACCCAATTGGAGTTAGCTGAAAAAAGCGGCATAGCACTTAGAACGGTACAGAGAATTGAAAATAACGAAGTAACACCAAGCTTTTACTCATTAAATGCCATTGGCGAGGCTTTGGACATAAAATTGAATGCTGACCTTTTTATTGAAACCGATAATAAATTTGAATTCAAAATTGTTATCTCAAACTTCAGTAACCTTTTTGCAGATATTGGAACTTTAATTAAAAGAAATATGAAAACACTATTAGTGCTTATCACGGTGGCATTTGGCTTCTTGTCCTACGAAGATTTGAGATCATTGTATATTAACCTATCAGATAATTCAATCATATCAGTCTCTACCATCCATTGTGGCACCAAAACTGAGTGTGATATTGAGCTTGTTAAAAAAGACGATAAGGGAATTGTCTTATGGAAGCGTATCATAGGTGGAACAAGTTATGATAAGGCAGGACAGGTGGTTAGAACTAAGGATGGCAGTTACATTGTCGTTGGGTCCACAAGTTCTTTTGGGAAGGGGAATTACGATGTATTCATCGTAAAGGTTAGTTCCAAAGGAGAAATTCTTTGGCAAAAAACTTATGGAGAATTCTTGAACGATTATGGATTAAGAATAGCGGAAGTGGTGGATAATTTATATCAAATAGAGGCAACGAAACAAATTTGTGCCACATTTAATGTATCCAATGATTGTTATAACCAAGAATGGTTGTTTAAAATTGACGAGAGCGGACTTGTAAAATAATAATTTCCTTGTTGTCAAGATATGCTAAATCACATTATACAACCGGATACCTTGTGGTTATTATTTAGACCGCTTAACGATAAAGATCCTAAATGCTTTGACAAATTGTCACAGGCCATCCCTTTTCATTTGCGATTTTTCAAAATTGCTTCTATTGAAATGTCCTCATCTATTAAAGGCCAATGAATTCCATAACCCGAAGGTGAAATTTTATCTATCCAAAAACATTAAGAACTCCCAATTCGTCACCAGCTAAAAGGGGACTAATTATTTATCTTTTCCGAAAATTTAATAGCTATTGATGTTCCTAAAACAAAATTATTATTGGTAGGGATTGATTTGGTTTCAAATACATTGTCTTTGCTATTCAACCAAAGACCTTCAATTCTACAAACTACGTTCTTTATCGTGGAATAGTCAAGATTTACGGAAAGTCCAAATGTTTTGAAACCATTCATTGTTGCTGTCGGGATAATAATGCCTGTTTCGTCCTGGTAATACTGCGCTCTGATGGCCGTTTTCCAATTTCTGTTTAAGTTCACTTGTCCAATGATTATAGGACCATACCACAAATCATACACCGAACTATTTTTAAAACTTTGTTGAAAACCTATGTCAAAACCCGTAATAAGTCCAAATTTTTCCGTGAATTGAAATTGACCATAAAAATTATTGAAATATCGCATACGCCTAATGGTATCTGGATCATCGGTACCAATAAATGTGCTCCAGTTTAAAGTTATTTTTTCATTAAGAAATATTTTTATTTGCGTTCCAAATGATGGCAATGAATTTCCCTTTATTTTTTGAATACGCTGCCATCCATTACAAACAAGGGCAACAAGTTCAACTTTTTTGTTTGGTGAATAGGTAAACTTTGCTCCGGACAGATAATAGGGCAAGTTTTCAGCTAAAATGGAACGGGTTAGTGTCCAATTATCCATTGAAATGGCACTTTCAAATCCTGTGTGTGCAACGAAAACACCTGCATCCAACCACAGATTATTTTTATTGTTCATTGATATTCCTACATTGGCTTCAAAGATATTTTTCAAAAGTCCCGGCTCATTAGCATAATTATCAATAGCAAAAGTTCCAGTATGTAATGCAATATTTGACCTGTATTTCTGATGTTGTGCTGAAATTTTTATGTAACCGAGATTGATGTTAAATTCGTTATGTCGGTTATGATTGTACAAGAATGTTTGACGATAATCTGTTTTAGGTTGGTTAAAATCATACAAATAGAAAACATCTGCAAAACCACTCAACTCGATTTGGGGCAATAGTATATTAGTTGTGTCCCTTTGGGCTTTTATTTCCTTTACATCAAAAAATATAAAAGTGAAAAAAAAGATTATAGAATTTACTGTTCTCATACTATTTCATTTTTATACTTTTGCCACTTCAAAAGAAAGCAAATACCCTGGCTTTGAACAACTATTTATCAATGTTATGGTCAATCAGATAAAATTATTTTTCGATCAGTGTGGAATAAATGAAAAATCAATTTTCAAGATTTACAATTTTTCTTGTTCAAGTTTTATTCTTTGCAAATTCACTTTATTAGCAGGATGATAAATCAAGGGAACAAATTCAACTACCACATCGCTTTTATCCAAACCAAATGCGGCTTCATCGCTTTGCCCGAAATGTTTCATCCCAAAATAAGCATTAAGTAAAATATTTTCTTTCAGTGTAAATTCGTTTTCTGCCGAAAGGAATCGTTCAATCACTACAAATTTAAAATCCGGTTCGCTATTGTATTTTGTAGAACCATCAGGACGAGTATGTAAGTTTAATTCTTTATTGGCAATTAAATCCTGTACAATTTTTTTAAAATACAATTCACTTCTCGGCTGTATTCGAAAACCAACATTGATATTTACTTTGATAACTTTATCGTCTATCAACTCAGAAACATCATAGGTTAACGTATAAGGTTCTTCTGTTCTGTGAACGTGAAGAAACCAATACACATCTGCACGTTTGGGCTTTTTGGTAAAAATAGATTTAATTACTTTTTCTTCAATGTTGTGTCGAAGATTGGCCTTTGTAAGATATATTAAATGAGTGGAATACTTTGGTATTTCCTTGTCTTCACTTAACTCTTTAAGTTGGTTGGCATACTTACCTAAATCCACAAATTTTGTAAATTGATTTGTCGTTTTTCGTCCATAGTAAACAGAATACATTATAAAAATGTAAAAAACGGAAATTAATATGGTGATATAACCGCCTTCGGGAAATTTATGAACATTAGCAAGGAAAAAAGTAAACTCTATAGTAGCAAATAACAACAATAACGCAAACACTATTATCTTATTCCATTTCAATTTGTAAATTAGGAAGAATGTGAGCAGATAGCTGGTAATCAACATGGTAATGGTAATTGCCAAACCATAAGCACCTTCCATTTGTGAAGAATTTCTAAAAAACAGCACCATATAAATACAACCAATCCAAAGCATAATGTTAACACTTGGAATATATATCTGTCCTTTGATTTCGGACGGTTGACGAACGGCCACTCGTGGCCAAAAATTTAAGTTAATAGCTTCATTTACCAATGTGTAACTTCCGGTAATCATCGCTTGCGAGGCAATAATTGTTGCGCTTGTTGCTATCATAATCCCTGTAATTAAAAACCATTGCGGCATGATTTCAAAAAATGGATTTCGTCCATCAAGAACAGCATGATCACCCAAATTCATTAACCAGGCGGCTTGTCCCATATAGTTGAGCAACAGGGCTATTTTTACACCCACCCAAGTAATTCGAATACTTTTTCTTCCACAATGTCCCAAATCGGAGTATAATGCTTCAGCGCCTGTGGTTGCAAGGAAAACACCGCCCAACAAAACAAAACCTGACGGGTATTCTGTCAAAAACTGAAAAGCATATATAGGATTAAGTGCTTTTAGAATGGCTGGATGTTTTACAATTTGAATAATACCTAATGTGGATAGCATAGTAAACCAAACCAACATTGCAGGACCAAAAACACCACCTACTTTGTGGGTTCCGAAACGCTGAAATAAAAATAATACCGATAAAATTATAATGACAATCGGAATGGTAGGAATGGATTCCAGTCCTTTTACATTCCCTAAACCTTCAACAGCCGACATCACTGAAATAGGGGGTGTAATAATACCATCAGCCAACAAAGTGGAAGCACCTATCATTGTAGGGAAAACAAGGTATTTTCCATATTTACGAATAAGTGCATACAAAGAAAAAATACCACCTTCACCATTATTGTCTGCTCTAAGTGTCAGGTAAATATATTTGAATGTGGTAAGAAAAGTAATAGTCCAAAACACACAGGAAATACCCCCATACACCAATGCTTCAGATATTGGTCTTTCACCTACAATGGCTTTCATAACATATAGTGGGCTAGTCCCAATGTCGCCATAAATAATTCCAAGTGCTACTAACAAGGTTGCGCCCGATACTTTACTGTTGATACCATTTTTTACACTTTCCATACATTGCAAATTAATGGTACAAAAATGCCCTATATGTTATCGGTAAATTGTAAAAATCTGGATGCAAAGCATAAAGATTTTATAAAGATTTTTACATGAAAATTAGTTAAAGCGATAGCCAACTCCGTTTTCGGTGATGATATGTTTGGGTTGATTAGGATTATCTTCAATTTTTTTTCGAAGCGTACCTACAAATACTCTCAGATATTGGGTTTCGTTTTGATAACCGACACCCCAAATTTCTCTAAGGATGTATTGATGTGTTAAAACTCTGCCTTCATTTTTCACGAACAGAGACAGTAAATTATATTCTGTGGAGGTGAGTTTTAAAAGTTCGTTGTTTCGTTTTGCTATCCTTGCCATAAAATCAATCTCTAAATTACCGCAAGTGATTATATTATTACTTATGTCTGTATTGTTTCTGCGAATACACGAACGTATGCGAGCCAGAAGTTCGCCTGTACGAAATGGTTTTGTGAGATAGTCCGTTGCTCCGTTGTCAAGCGCATTTACAATATCTGCTTCGCTGCTTTGAACAGAAATGATTATAATTGCTTTATTGAACCATGTCCTCAATTCTTTCAAAACTTCGTGTCCACTTTTATCTGGTAATCCAATGTCCAGCAATATCAATTCAGGCGGATGGTTAGCCGCCAAAATGAGTCCTTCCCTTCCTAATGCAGCTTGTAATACTTTGTAGCCGTTACTCTCCAGATTTATTTTAAGCAACATTCGGATTTGAGGTTCATCGTCAATTATTAGAATTTCTGCTTTAGACATTTTTCAAGTTATTTATGAAGGAAGTTTCAGCAGGAATTGTAATAGTAAATTTTGCACCATTTTCCTTCTCATTTTCCAGCTTTATTTTTCCGTTGTGAGCTTCTACAAAACCTGTTGATATGCTCAAACCTAATCCACTTCCACCGGCTATACTTTGAGGCAACCGGTAAAATTTTTCAAAGACATATTGAATTTCAGATTCCGGAAAACCGTATCCATTATCTGAAATTATTATAACACAATTTTCAGATTGGTAATCAGCAACAATGTTTATTTTTGATTTTTCGGGAGTGTACAGAATGGCATTATAAATAATATTATAAAGAACTTGTTCCATTAAGCCTGTGTCCATTTTGAATAATGGTAAATGCTCATTTGCATTGAAATCTATGGTATGCTTATTGTTGATTGGCAGTAACTTTTGAACGACCGAGAAAATAAGTTCGTTCAAATCGCACCAGTCCAGATTGAGTTTCAACATTCCACTTTCAAGTCGGCTCATATTAAGTAAGTTTTCTATTTGCCTGTTTAGACGTATGCTTGCAATGTCGATTTGTGAAAGTAGTTCGGTTTGGTTTTTCAGCGAAAGTTTGTCATTATTTTCCTTAAGTGTGTCTACAGCCCCAATAATGGCCGAAACTGGGGTCCGTAATTCGTGGGAAAGTGAATTTAACAGCGTATTATAAAGTTTAATCGTTTTCACCTTTTCTTCTTCGTCTCTTTCCTTTTTCTCTACCTCTCTCATTTTATATGTCAATACAGCATTAATAGAAGCGATTACAAAATACATTAGAAACATTAGTCCATCTTCTGTAGTACCAATGTGAAAAGTTAGAATTGGAGGTATGAAAAAGAAATTCCAAATTAAAGCGCTCAATAAGGCAGAAAGCATTACTGGAAATATGTCAAATAGTATAGCATTGAAAGATACAACTAATAAAAGTATAAGTGCAATCGCTCTATAACCAATAAAATCAACAGAAAAAAAGGATAAAATAGCAGTCAATACAATAAGAATGATGCTTATTAGGTATTGATTTTTCTTGCTAAGATTTCTTGTTCTAAGTAATGCCAAAATTTTTATAACAAATTTAGTTTTTGAGAAATAAAGATTTTATAAAAATGTAATTACTTTGAGCTGTCTAAATGGCCTTTTTTGATAAATTTAAACGTTATTTATTGCGCGTAACCCAACGGAAGCCTAACAAATACAGGGCATTTGAGGTATCAGCGTTTCTGTTTGTGTACTACAGATTTTAATTTTGCGAAGGGTCGTTTGCTCTGAAATACTATAAAAAAATACTTGTACAAAATCTGAGTAACCTACGTTTTAACGGCTCACTTTCAACCGGAATATGCATTTAATTGACATTACTCACACAATTCAGTATCTATCTAAAAGCGTTAAGAATTCCCAATTCATCATCAGCCAAACTGCATTTAACCGCATAAAGATTTATGCAGTATTCTTTCATCACCCTTTTGAAAAAAATGATTAATTCAGTGTAAACCTTCTTAAGCGTTTAACCAATCGAAATAAGTAGTTTGGTTAAATATGGGAATATTATGCGTTAAACATACATTTTGGGTGTGCCCGGTTCCTCCCTGCATCGGTTTTTCCAGATTTTCATAAAATAATCCAACAGAAATGGGGGGAATACCTCCTTTTGTACCCAAAACTTTAATCGTATCTCTAAGGATGTAAGCAGCTTTAATGGTATATTGATTTTCAATGCCACTCACATATTTATCAATTAAATTTTTAGTCCCTTTATGACTTTTTGAATGATATACGATGTCAGGTTCATTGACCAGATCAATGGAATCTAAGGCATAAACTGTTTCTGCGAGATTATATTTTTTCCGGTGATTTGTAAATGGAGTTATCACTTGCAATTGTTTAGGATTAACGGCTGCCACACCAAGTGAAAAATAATAATCACTGCCGTCTGCATTACCACTTCGAAAAATAGCATTTGGCATTTTTTCAGCCAACCGTTTACCAATAGCTGTGAGCTTTTCTTGCGATGCTACATCAATTTCCCGCTTTCCCTCCAAAAGAATAATACCGTTTTCAAATTTTTTACAAAATTCATTAAATTCCATTTATTTGATATTTTACCAGGTTACCTTAAGTTATTTCTATTCCAGTCCTTTTTACCAAATCAATCAATAAAGAGTCTTTATTATTAATGAACCTATCTTTATCAATAAGATAAGGCTCAATCCTTGAATTCACTCTTTTTGTCAAACTCCAAATTTTTCCAGTCAAATGATCATTCTCATTCTCCGTAACTATCAAAATATCAATGTCACTGTCCTCAGTGGCAGTATTTGTCAAATAGCTTCCTGATAAATATATTTTTTCAATACCTCTACCATCTCACTTTTAGACACAATATTAAGTTCTTAGTTTTATACATTCAATCCATCCTTCCCCGCTTATTGCTTCACAAAGGTGCTGGCACTTACATTTTGCCCATTCTCAATGATTAAATAATATATGCCAGTACCGAAATTGGTCATGTCAATCTTTTTTTCCAGGTAGCCAATATTCGTTTCGACCGAATTATTCGTATAACAAAGTCTTCCTTGCTGATCTACTATCTTAA
>BJGN01000118.1 GCA_014190515.1 Bacteroidota bacterium | reverse complement strand
TCAGCTTCATCCTGAGGTTTATTTTTTAAAATTGAAAAGCCCGCTAAAGGAGAAACTGACAATGCAGCTGTGGCTAAAGCGGTGTGTTGAATAAATTTTCTTCTCGATGACATAAATCTTTTTGTTTTTGATTAAAAAAATGGTTAGGTTAAAATATCCTTCACAACGGTACCATGTACATCGGTTAAACGATATCTTCTGCCTTGAAATTTATAGATTAATTCCTCATGATTAATACCCATCAAATGGAGCAGGGTAGCCTGAAAATCATGTACATGAACTGGATCCTTTACGATATTATAGCTAAAATCATCTGTTTCTCCAAAGCTAAAACCTGCTTTAACGCCTGCACCTGCCATCCACATGCTAAAACATCTTGGATGATGATCGCGGCCATAATTATCAGGTGTCAAAATTCCCTGAGAATACACCGTTCTACCAAATTCACCGCCCCAAATGACCAGGGTATCTTCTAATAATCCCCTCCTTTTAAGGTCTTTGATGAATGCAGCGGTTGGTTGGTCGATCACCTTACATTGTGATTTCATATTTTCCGGAAGGGAACCGTGATGATCCCATCCCTGATGATATAGCTGAACAAATTTGACATCTCTTTCCAATAATTTTCTGGCCAAAATACAATTGGCCGCATACGTTCCCGGATCTCTTGAAGAATCTCCATAAAGATCAAAAACTTCATCGGGTTCATCGGAAATATCCATTACCTCGGGTACGGAAGTTTGCATTCTAAAAGCCATTTCATATTGTGCTATCCGTGCATTGATTTCCGGATCGCCTATAGCTTCATTTTGGAGTTCATTTATTTTATTCAAATAATCCAGCATTTCCCTCCTGTCTGCTCCATCGTATCCATCAGGATTATTTAAAAACAAGACAGGATCCTTTCCAGATCTGAATTGCACGCCCTGATGCTCGCTGGGCAAGAAACCATTCCCCCACAATCTGGCATATAAGGGCTGATCCTTTGGTGCATCTTTAGAGACTAAGACAATAAATGAGGGTAAATTTTTATTTTCGCTCCCCAAACCATAACTAATCCAGGAGCCTATCGATGGTCTTCCCGGCAATTGATTTCCTGTTTGGAAAAAAGTAAGGGCAGGGTCATGATTTATAGCCTCTGAGTGCATTGATTTTATGATACATAAATCATCTGCTACCTCTGCGGTATAGGGTAAAAGTTCGCTAATCCATGCACCCGATGTACCATGTCTGTTAAATTTGAAGGAAGAAGGAGCTACAGGTAACTCACTTTGATTAGCACTCATACCTGTAAGCCTCTGGCCATTCCTGACCGATTCAGGCAGATTCTGACCAAAATAACGGGTTAATTCAGGTTTGTAATCAAATGTTTCAAACTGTGATGGCCCACCGCTCATGCACAGATACACTACTCTTTTTGCCTTTGGAATGAAATGAGGCAAAGTATTTAAAAGCTTTTGCTGAAAATCGGCCACCTCCAAATCAGCCTGATTATTCTTTGAATGGCATCCTGACAAAAGGCTTCCCGTCGCCAATGCGCCTAATCCGACTGCTGATTTGAATAAAAAATCACGACGATTCAACTGTTTATTTACATCTTCAAAGGCGGGATGATGAATGAAAAAAGGTTTATTATGATGAGAAGACATACCTTATCTTTTTGTCAGCGCTGCGTCTGTATTTAAAATCGTACTAACCACCACGGCATGGGCAGCTAAGCGGGCAGAGTCATTACCTGGTTTTAAAACATATTGCCCCGAAGATAGCCAGCCCCTCACCTTTTCAGGTTTATTTCTGAAAGCCATTTCCTGACTATTTTTTAGTTTTAACAGTAAATCCATTTCTTTCTCTGAGGGATTCCTTGCCGTCAGCTTTCTGAAACTATCTGAAATAGCCTTCTTTTCATTAGTATATTCAACCATTTTTTCTGCCATAACTTTTGACACCTCTACAAAAGTAGGATCATTCAATGTAACCAAAACTTGCAAAGGGGTATTTGTTTTTTGCCGTCGAACCATACAAAAACTCCTGGACCCTGCATCGAAAGTTGACAGGGTAGGATTTGGTACAGAGCGTTTTATGAGTATATATAAACTTCGTCGATACACCAGATCGCCCGTATCAGGTTTATACCCGGCACTGTTTATTTCCCATAATTTATCGGGCTGATAAGGCTTTATACTTTTTCCTCCAATTTTTCTGTTCAATAAATCACTGGCAAACAGAGCATTATCCCTCAACATTTCCGCCGTTAAGCGTTCAGAAGGACCTCTGGCAAACAGTCTGTTTTCAGGATCTTTTGATCTTAAGGCAGGAGATGTTAGTGTTGATTGTTGATAAGTTCCGGACATGACCAATAGTTTAACCATTGCTTTTACATCCCAGCCTGATTGTTGAAAGGTGATGGCCAAATAATCCAGTAATTCAGGATGAGAGGGCAGTTCACCCTGATTGCCAAAATCTTCCGCCGTTTTAACGATACCATTTCCAAAAAAATATTGCCAAAACCTATTGACTGCCACCCGCGAAGTAAGCGGATGATTTGGTAAAAACAACCATTTTGCCAACCCTAATCTATTTTTTGGCAAATGATTTGGAAACGCTAAAACAGATTCGGGCGTACCTGGAAAAACCTCTTTTCCCTTATTCTCATAATGTCCGCGATGCAACAAATACGTTTTTTTCGGTATTTTCGATTCTTGCATTACCATCAATTCTTCAACTTGCTCTAAGGAATCAGCCAAAGATTTTCTAAACAAGGATAATGAATCGGCAAGGATTCTTAATTTTTTATCTACTGCATTTTCATAATAACCCTCTAAGACAGCCCTTTCAAATCTGCCCAATGAGGTAATATTTTTTGTAGTAATGTCTTTCCATTTACTTTTTCCAGCCAGAACCGCTACCTCAAAAGGTATTAAGTTACGATGATAAACGGTAACATTGTCCACTAAACCTCCTTTAAATCCAAGGCCACGCCACCAGCCACCTATTTGAATACCGGGTTCAACTTCTCGCCTGAATAATATTTCCTTTGTCAGCTGATCCATGGTGGTAGTCATTTGTAACTTCTGACCATCTACAAATAAATCAAACCCGGCGGCGGTAGAAGAACCATCATAAACGAGTGCAATATGAATCCATTTTTCTTTTGGAATTTTTTCCTTCGATATTTTTGTAATGGCATTGGAAGGAGCTGCATGTGCCATATTTATTTCAAATTTTCCATCTTTATAATAAAGGTGAAAACCTCTGAAATTATATAATCTTTCCCCTTCACTTTTATGAAAAATTACCCCTTCTTTGAATGTTGAAGGTATCCAGACATCCATACCAATTGTAAAAGGATCCGATTTTCTGAATATGCCAATATTCCCCAAATCGAGATATTCATCGCCATCCAAATGGATAGCACGCCCCATTTTACCAGGTAAAAAAGTAGGTTTTGCCCCATCCATACCTGCTTCCCTCTTCATCACTCCCTTCTCCTTCCTGTTTATCTTATTTTGTAAATCAGCCTGATCAAAAGTAAATATTGCCTTCAATCCATTTTGAGGTATTTGTTCCTCTCCTAATTTTTTGTAATCATTTGCGGACAACCAATCATTAAATGAAGTGCCATTTGATTTTTTTGATATTTCAATATTTTTTTCTTCCTTATAAATCTTATTCTTAATGAAGTCAATCATTTTTTCCTGCTCATCTGTTGGCAAAAGTAAGGTAGGTGTTGGGGTAGCACTATTCCAGGAAATCTGCCCGGCCTCTTTCACATTATTAAAGAAGGAAAAAATTTGATAATAATTTTCCTGGGAAATGGGATCATATTTATGGTCATGGCATCGGGCACAACCGGTGGAAAGACCTAAAAAAGCTTCGCCAAAAGTGTTCGTTCTATCGGCAACATATTCCATTTGAAACTCCTCTTCAATAATACCACCTTCCATGTTTTGAGGATGATTTCTATTAAAAGCCGTGGCAATAATCATTTCCTTGCTTGGATTGGGAAATAAATCCCCAGCTAATTGCCACTGGGTAAATTGATTGAAGGGCATATTCCTGTTGAAAGCGGAAATAACCCAATCTCTATAAGGAGACATTTCCCTCAGTCGATCGACGGTGTAGCCATGGGAATCGGCGAACCGGGCAATATCTAACCAATGAACAGCCATTTTTTCTCCATAATGTGGAGAAGCCAATAGTTTATCTACTTGTTTTTCGTAGGCGTTGGGAGATTTATCCTTAATAAAATCATCCAGATCTTCTAAAGAAGGAGGTAAACCCGTTAAATCAAGAGTCAATCTTCTTAATAACAACTCTTTAGAAGACTTTCCTGAAGGTTCTAGCTTTTCTTCCTCCAATCGTTTATGGACAAATAAATCAATATCGTTTTCTACTTTATTTTTCCATTTTGACTTAGGCAGATTAGGTAAAACAGGAGTAACCAGCGCCCAATGGGGTTTATATTTCGCCCCATTTTCAATCCAACGAATTAAAATAGCTTTTTCTCTGTTCGTTAAAGTAAGATGGGAGGATGGCTCCGGCATCTGTATATCGGGGTCATTAGAAATAATTCTATGGAAAAATTCACTTTTCCTAAGGTTTCCTGGCTTAATAGCTACTTTATCAGGCGATTCTGGTAATGACGCGTAAGCATTTTCAGCAATATCAAGGCGAAGGCCTGCTTTTTGCTTCATTTTATCAGGACCATGACATGCGAAACACTTGTCTGATAAAATAGGTTTTACATGAAAATTATAATCGGGTTCAATGTTTAAGTTCTTTAACTCTAAAGCAATTTCATCAGGAATTTCCGGAGAGCAAGCAGAAATCCAAAGGGATAATAAGATAGAACCGAAGATATAACACTTATTGACGAGCATATAAGGATTGATATTTTGAACAACCCCTTAAATATAAAATAAATGATTGAAATCATTAGGAAATTAAAAATCTTTCTCCCCGTATTCTGTTTTTAAGATTTTATTTTTTCTACCTCCATCATTGAGTCTTAAGCCAACACTAAGCATGATAATCCGGTCATATTTAATGTAGTCCGTTGTACTATAAAAATTGGATGCCTGGGTAACAATGGTTTGGATATTGGTATTAAACACGTTTTGAACTTGTAATCCCACATTTCCTTTATTTCCCTTCAGATTATATTTCAAGCCCATATTGGACAGAAAATAGTCTGAATCGGCACCCTGAGGCGTAACGGATCTACCAATATAAGTGGCATCCCATTGAAAACGAAGATTTTTAGAAAGGTCCAGAGAGGTATTTCCATTCGCATTAAAGTTGAGACTTTGTTGGGTAGTTTCTATACCATTTGGATTCCCCCTAACATAAAACTGAAAAATATTTCCCGATGCATAAAGCTTCCACCAAGACGTCAATTTAATATTCAGGGAAGTTTCCAGACCAGAACTAATAGCAGTTCCTGCATTGGTATAGGTTCTCCACAAGATTGTTCTTGAGTATATATCATTGACTCTAAAAACCTTATCTTTTGTATAATTGAAGTAAGCAATAGCTGAAATTTCTACTTTTGACCATGTCTTTGAAAAAGCAACCTCAAAAACCTCTGCTAATTCAGGTTTTAAATTGGGATCACCAAGTTCAATGGTCTCTGCATGCCTGTGATTTTTAAAGGGAGACATCAACTTTGTGGTTGGTCTGTCGATACGCCTGTTATAGGCTATCCTTAAAGATTGAGCATTTTCGAAAGATCTCAAAAATTGAATGGAAGGAAAAAAGTTCAATTTCTCGTAAACAAAAGGTTCTTTTCCCAGACGATGAGTTAACAATCTGTCCATGTACTCGGCTCTAAGTCCAACATTATAGTTCCATTTTGATAAAGCGCCGTTCAAATTTGCATACCCTGCGAAAATTTGTTGTCTTAAATCCATCTTATCATTAAATTCAGGATTTAATTCCCACGATTTACTTTTTAAATTTAGATTTTCAAAAATAAAATCCCCCGAATGGTGAACCGATCTGAATTGATACCCCAGTTCCAGTTTTTTGTTATCCCCTAATGGTTTTTGATAATCCATCTGCCAGCGAAAGGCAGTTAATGGACTCCTTTCCTCAGAGCGTTCGTGCAATGAAATCTGATTATTATCTTCATTTTCATCCACATTATTTAAAGGCCCTCCTAAAACGGAGTACTCAAAAACACCCAGCATGGTTATTTTACCTTTGTTAGCAAAACTTCTGGTATAATCTGCATTTACCGTTTGAAAATTTCCCTTTCTAACGAATAAATTCTGGTTGAAAAATCTGCGAAAAGGAGAACCAAAAGAAGGATCGAAAAGAATAATATTACTACTTGTTTTTACAAATTCCTCATAATGCAAATTTGCCGTACGGTCTGTTTGTTTTTCACCCATATACCAATTTACATTTAAAACCTCCCTTTTGGTTGGCGTATAAGTCAAACCTGATCTTATACCAAATTGATAATCTTTATAATTTCTAATGCCTTCAGAAGGAAGGAAAGTGAGGGAATCTTTTAGTAAAGTTCGTATTTCCCCAATTCTAAATCCCTCAATATCAAAGCGCCTATAATCAGCACCCACAAAAAAACTAGCCTTAGAACCCGTATAATTGGCTGAAAAATCAGATCCATAACGCAAAGGTTCCCGCCCACCCGTCATGCCATTGGCCACAAAGCTCCAGCCAATGATCTGATCTTTTTTGGTAATGATATTGACAATTCCAGCCTTGCCGTCTGCATCGTATTTTGCGGAGGGCGAAGTGATTAATTCTATTTTTTCAATAACATTAGCGGGTAATTGAGCTAGCGCTTCCGACGCAGCTCTTTGAGTAGGTTTACCATCTATCAAAACTAAAAAGCTGGCACTTCCTCTTAATAAAATCTCTCCCTCCACATTTACCGTTACTGAGGGAAGTCTGGAAATAAGATCTAATCCAGTTCCGTTAGCTGCATTTTGAAATTGTTTGGTATCAAATATCTGTTTATCAATTTGAATGGTCTGCGTTTTTCGTTCCCCATTGACGATAATCTCCTCTAAGGTATTAACCGATGCCGTAAGATAAATAGCGGGAAGATTCCCTGTTTTCTCCCCAGGTTTGAAGTCAAGTGATTCATAACCCATAAATTGAAAGCGTAAAATACTACTATTTCTTCGTTCAGATTTAACTTGAAATTTACCCTTCTCATCTGTTACCGTTCCTGCAACGATAGAAGAGTCTTTTCCTAAAACTGATACCGAGGCAAACTCTATGGGCTTCTTGGTTTCACTGTCAAATACAATTCCTTGATATTGAACTGACTGACTATAAACACTATGTAATATCACGAATGATATTAACAAAGTAAATGGTAATTTTCGCATGTATTTACTTTATATGATACTAAATATACATTAAAGAATGGTTACTCCACCGTTAACCATGTATAACCTTCGGCAGGAATAGTAACCACTAAGTCCGCTTCATAATTTCTATTTAACTTTAAAGACATAGGTTTTCCCTCCTTTTCCCTAAATACAGCCGATTCTGTTAACCCAGTATAATAAAGAGGCACCGGAATGGTTCTGGTGATATCCATTTTGGTAGGATTGTACAACATGAGCATGCCTTTGTACTTACCCGATGGATCGGCATGTAACAAGCCATCCCAATCCCTGCCATCGGCTCTTCTCAGATGAATCATATCTGCATTTAATATATCCCGGTATTTTTTATACCATGCAACCGTTTTTAGAACCAATTGCCTGGTTTCCTCTGTGTCATATAATCGGGGGCCTCGGTAACAGGCTTGCACTCCTGCACCATAATATTGCATCATCAGATTTTCATAATCCTTTAAATGCTCACTTAAAGGTTCAAGAATAGCTTCTGGTCCACCACCCTGATATTTTGTTAAAGGAACAAAGCCCCAGCTCATTGAGCCCATTTTTTCCAGGGTACCGTCGTGAATATTTTGCCTGTTTAAGACTCTTTGTTGCTCCCGGGAAAGAGAAAAATTAACCTCCCTGTAACCTATGGCAATCTTATGTGTACCGTCTAAAAAATACCAATCCGGCGCATTGATATAAACCCCCTTTTCGTTCAACCAACGATAAAGTTCCTTTTGAATTTCCATCTGTCTCCATTGAGAATCCTCTAGTCCCTCATGACCAGGATGAGAAGTTGAAGCACAAACGTCACCCGGATAAGGACCATCATTTTCCCAAATATCAAACCCAGTTTTTTCAAAAAAATACTTGATTTTATCCCTGAAATCCAGTCCCCAGGTACTTCCAAAACAAGGCGCATTCCCAAAAAGGGCACCGCCAGGTTTTCCTGTCTTAGGATCGATAACATCATGTTCGTCACTAATCCGACGACTGCTGAACAGGGCATAACCGC
>BJGN01000117.1 GCA_014190515.1 Bacteroidota bacterium | reverse complement strand
GTTAATTATCATTATGAGAATGAATAATACACGCAGAACCTTTATTAAAAATACCATCTCTGGTGGTATTGTCTTAGGAATAGGTGGTTTGGTACCCGCCTTTTCGGCTAAAAGCTATCGCCAAATCGTGGGAGCCAATGAAAAAATTCGTGTGGCTGTTATGGGGGTGAATAGTAGAGGCCTGGCGGTTAGTAAAAATTTTGCCCAACAGAAGAACTGTGAAGTGATACATGTCTGTGATGTTGATTCTCGTGCTGCTGAAAACTGTATCAATGCATTGGGTAAAATTCAGGCTTTTAAGCCCCAGGCAACACCCGATTTCAGAGTTGCTCTGGAAGATAAAAATTTGGATGCACTCATTGTCACCGCTCCCGATCATTGGCATGCACCTGCCACTTTATTGGCTTGTTCAGCTGGAAAGCATGTCTATTTGGAGAAACCTTGTAGTCACAATCCTTGGGAAGGTGAAATGCTGATTAAATCGGCTGAAAAACATAAACGTGTGTTGCAAATGGGTAATCAGCGTCGTTCCTGGCCAAATGTTGCCGCTGCCATTGCAGAATTACATGCAGGGGTGATTGGTCGCCCTTATTTTGCCAAAACCTGGTACACAAATAATCGCGCATCTATAGGTGTTGGAAAGGAAACTGAGGTGCCTTCCTGGCTAAATTATGATTTGTGGCAAGGCCCTGCTCCCAGGAAAAAATTTAAGGATAATCTTATTCACTATAACTGGCATTGGTTTTGGCATTGGGGAACAGGTGAAGCGCTAAATAATGGAACACACATGGTCGATCTGGCTCGTTGGGGTCTTAATGTGGAATATCCAACAAAAGTGAGTTCTTCAGGAGGCAGATATATGTATAAAGATGATTGGGAAACGCCCGATACTCAAATTATCAATATGGAATTTGATAATAAGTCTATGATCTCTTGGGAAGGAAGAAGTTGCAATGGGAAAGCGGTAGAAGCAAATAGTGTGGGGGTTATTTTTTATGCGGAAAATGGAAGTATGGTCATCGAAAGTGGGAACTCCTATAAGATTTATGACTTAAAAAATAATCTGGTGAAGGAGGTTAAAAATAATTTTGCCGTTGATGCCCGAAATATTGCTGATCCCTCCCAAAATCTGGACGCTTTGCATATTCTGAATTTTTTCGATGGTATCCGTTTAGGTGGAAAACTAAATTCAGATATTCTAAGTGGACATCAAAGTACGCTTTTGGTGCAATTAGGTAATATTTCTCAACGTGTAGGCAGAACCTTAGATATTAATCCTAAAAATGGTCATATTTTAAATGATAAACAAGCCATGTCCTATTGGACAAGAGAATATCAGCCAGGTTGGGAGCCTAAATTATAAGGGATGCAAGGTTTAAGTAATGTTAACAAAACAAATGCGTCCTTTCTGAATAACCGCTTGGTTTCACTCGATGTGTTGCGTGGTTTTGATATGTTCTGGATTATTGGTGCAGATGATATTGTCCACGGAATGGCCAAAATGACGAAAACTTCATTTTGGGAAAATTTCTCCTCCCAGTTGCGTCATCCTCAGTGGAATGGTTTCACGATGTACGACTTAATATTTCCCCTTTTTATTTTTCTGGCGGGTGTTTCAACCCCATTTTCTATTGGAAAAGCATTGGAGGAGGGAAATTCAAAAGAAAAATTATTAATTCGTGTTTTTCAACGTGGCATCATATTAATAATATTGGGTATCATTTATAATAATGGATTAACCTTAAAACCTTTGGAGGAAATCCGTTTTTCCAGTGTTTTAGGAAGAATTGGAATTACTTATATTTTTGCAAATATCATCTATTTATATCTAAAACCTCGTTGGTTTTTATCCTGGTTTGCTGGCCTTTTACTGAGCTATTATTTCTTATTAAAATTCTTTTCTGCACCTAATTTTGAAGCAGGGGATCTGACGATGGAAGGAAATTTCGCCTCTTATATAGACCGTTTATTATTACCGGGGAAGTTAAGTTTAAAGATTCATGATACTGTCGGTTTTTTCAACAACATTCCTGCCATTAGTAATGCCCTGGCAGGAATTATGGTGGGGATTTTCATAAAAAGAAATGATTTTTCAGGTATAAAAAAGACGCTTTATCTCGCTGGTTTGGGACTGTTATCTTTGCTTTTGGCTCAATTATGGAATATAGATTTTCCCATTAATAAAAATTTGTGGTCAAGCTCCTTTGTATTACAAACAGTAGGACTCAGTCTTCTCCTTTTCTCTCTGTTTTATTATTTCATAGACGTTTTAGGCTACCAAAAATGGGCTGTATTCTTTCGGGTTATTGGTGTGAATGCTATTTTAATTTATATGTCTGTGAAATTTATAGACTGGAATTTTACAGCGCGTAAGTTTTTTGAATGGGCATATCTATTAGTCGGAGATTCCTGGTCTATGCTAATGATTCCAATGTCTGTTTTAATCATCAAATGGTTATTTCTGCGAATTTTGTATCATTATAAAATATTTTTACGCATTTAACTCTTTGTATTTTGAATTTACACCTTTTTAATACACCCAAAGAACTGGGACAGGCTGCTGGTAAAATGGGCGCCTCGCTCATTAAAAAAGCCATTAATGAAAAAGGCTTTGCCAATATTATTCTGGCTACTGGGACCAGCCAGTTTGAAACGATTCAATATTTAATTTCCGACGATGAAATTAAATGGGAGAATGTTCAAATGTTTCATTTAGACGAATATATAGGTCTGTCTGATCAACATAAAGCCAGCTTTCGGAATTATTTGAAAGGGCGATTTATACAATGGGTGCCAAAACTAAAAAAGGCTTATTTAATTGATGGTGAAGTAGATGCTACCCTGGAATGTAAGCGTTTGGGTGGACTTATTCTTGAAAATCCGATTGATGTGGCTTTTGTTGGCATTGGCGAAAACGGACATCTCGCTTTTAATGATCCCCCTGCTGATTTCGATACTGAAAATCCATACATTGTAGTGGCTTTAGATCAGGCATGTCGCGCTCAACAATGGGGAGAAGGCTGGTTTGAAACCCTGGAAGAGGTTCCCCAATATGCCATTAGTATGTCCATCCGTCAGATAATGAAATCGAATCATATTATTTGCTCTGTTCCAGATGAGCGCAAAGCAAAAGCTGTTCGGGATTGTTTGACTTTAAATGTTTCTAATCTTTTCCCAGCCAGTATTTTACAAAATCACGCTGATTGCCATTTATATTTGGACACCCAGGCTGCTTTGCTGCTACCATCGGAATATAAATAACATGGTTGGACGACTTAAAATAGGCAATGGTCCGATTATCACACAAGATAAAATTTTATCTGGTTCATGTTTATTAGTTGAAAACGGGAAAATTTTAGCCATTGAACCAGCGGATACCTCCTTTCCAGAATCCCGTATGATTGACGCTCAAGGACATTATATTTCTCCTGGATTTATAGATATCCATTTGCATGGAGGGGGCGGATTTGATTTTATGGATGGAACAAGTGAGGCATTTTTAAATATTGCTCAAATCCATGCAAAACATGGGACAACTTCTATGCTGCCTACTACGCTTACCTGTGAAAAGGAAGATTTAATTCAAACGCTGGAAGCTTATTCTCAGGCTTGTTTGCAAAATACAGATGGAGCACATTTTGTTGGAATGCATTTGGAAGGACCTTATTTTGCGTTATCTCAAAGGGGGGCTCAGGATCCCAAATACATACGTGATCCTGATCCAAAGGAATATAAAGAAATAATTGAATCTTATCCCTTTATCAAACGCTGGAGTGCGGCACCTGAATTGAAAGGAGCGGTTGAATTTGGTAAATACATTAGTTCAAAAGGTGTTTTAGCAGCGATTGCCCATACCGATGCCATTTATGAAGAAGTGTTGGAAGCATTTCAACAGGGTGGGTACACTTTAGCAACCCATTTTTATTCGGCTATGTCGGGCGTAACCCGTCGAAATGCATTTCGCTATGCTGGTGTTATTGAGTCAGCTTATCTATTAGATGAAATGGACGTTGAAATTATCGCTGATGGCGTTCATTTACCTGCACCCTTATTAAAATTAGTTTATAAATTGAAGGGTCCTGGAAGGATTGCCTTAATAACCGATGCTATGCGGGCTGCCGATATGCCAGCAGGAGATTCTGTTTTGGGTTCGTTGAAAAATGGTTTGTCTGTCCTGGTGGAAGATGGGGTAGCTAAGTTACCCGATCGTACTGCTTTTGCGGGCAGTGTGGCTACTGCAGACCGATTGATTAGAACGATGCTGGAAATGGCAGAAGTCCCTTTAATTGAATGCATTAGAATGATTTCTGAAACACCTGCCCGTATTATGAAAATTCAGGAAAAAAAAGGCTCTTTAGCTCCTGGAAAAGATGCAGATATCGTTATTTTTAATGCTCAGATTGAGGTTCAACAAACCTTTGTGATGGGAAAATCCATTTTCCAGAAAACGTAAAAGCAAACAAATTTTAAGAGTTAGAAATCTTTACCATGGCTCCTTTCTTTTGCTTGCTTACATCGGCAGCCTCCATAAAAGCAACAATTTCCAGTGTTTCAGCTTTTTGAACGGGTGGAATACCTGTTTTAAAGAATTTAATAATTTGAAGTAACAGAGGGTCATATCCATTATATGGTCCTAAAGTAAGAATGCCCGTTTTTCCAAATGCAGTCCCACCGTAATCTTGTTTACCTGATTTAAGGCCTCGAAAAGTTCCAATTCTTCCGTCTTTCCAGATACCTGTGCATAATTCCTCTTGCTCCGAAATGGTTCTTTGTACTGAAACACAGCCTGTTCCCATCACCGCAAATAACATTTCGACGCCATGTATGCCATACCAAAATAAATCGGGATGGGTTTTTTCAAATTTCATTGGGCTGTAAGTTTCTGCACCAAGAATCTGTCCTATCTTACCTTCCTTTACAGCAGACATGCCTGTAGCAAAACGCAGGGAGGAAGATGAAAAAATGGGAACCTGATATTTTTCTGCTTCCCGGAAAATGGCTTTTGTGTCCGCTAAAGAGGCAGCAATGGGTTTGTCAATAAAGGTCGTTTTGCCCGATGTAAAGACCTCAATGGCTTGTTCAAGATGCAAGCGACCATCATTTGTCTCTAAAAGGACATAATCTACCTTCTTTAAAAGTTCCTGGATGGATCCCACAAATTCTACACCTAATTGTTTGACATCTTCCGTATAACCAGGAATCCTCTCCGTACTGGATAGGATATCTCTGCTTCCATACGGATACGCTGCGACTATTTTAAATCCGTCGAAGGAGGTATTTTGAGTATCCAGATTTAAAGATTTGGTAAATGCGACACTGTGTGAGGTATCTAAGCCAATTATTCCAATTCGTTTACCCATTTCAGACTGGATCATAAAATTTTTTGGAATAAAAGGCAGAATAATCCCTGAAAAGGCCATTGATTTTATAAAATCCCTTCTGGTAAATGGGTTAGCATTCATTTTATATTTTTTTTGTCCAATAACGAATCTGATGTCCTTTAAAGGCATAAAAGATTAAATAAAGATAGCAAGGAACGAGAACAACGTAGGCTGTTCTCAGATCATAAAGGTCAGCAAAATACCCATAAAAAAGAGGAAGAATGGCATTTCCACATAAACCCATAATGAGGATGGATGCTCCTAGTTTGGTGAATTTCCCTAAGCCATCTATGGCTAAAGGCCATATTCCTGCCCAAATTAATGAATTTGCTAATCCCAATAATACAACAAACCAGATACTCCAGTCCGCTTGTAGGCCAGCTAATTTTACAGGGCCAGAAGCAAACAAAATTCCCATAGTAAATATCAGACCTAATAAAGTACATATACGGAGTGCCGTTACCTGACTTATCCATTTTGGAATACTTATAATGCCCAAAAGGTAACCTATAATAGTGGTCGCCAGGGTAAAGGATGGAAATATTTTGGCATCTAAAAGTTGAATATTCATGGAACCCGCATATCCAATAACCGTATCAATGGCAATGACCTGAGTCCCAACATGTAGAAAAATAGCCAGTGTTCCTAAAATTAAATGGGGAAACTGGAAGATACTGTTTTTTGAATGTTGGGAATTTTCATCTGTACTTACCTCTCCATCTGTATCGATTTCAGGCAAAGGTGAAAATCGAATACCTAATCCAAGTAAAAATAAAATAGTACCTACAAATAAATAAGGGAAGATAACCCGGGAAATGAGTTCGTCTAAGGCTGCTTGCTTTTCAGTTCCGGACATAAAGGCCAGATTTTTAAATAATTCACTATCTGTTGCTTTTAGAATAACGGCAGCAAAAACCAGTGGAGCCAATATACCTGCACCTTTATTACAAATACCCATGATGCTGATTCGCTGGGCAGCACGCTCTTTGGGGCCTAATAACGTAATATATGGATTTGCAGCAGTTTGTAAAATGGCCAGTCCTGTTCCAAGCGTAAATAAACCAAGTAAGAATATTTCATAGGTTCGCATCATTGCCGCCGGAATAAAGATAAAAGCACCCAGTGACATGATCCAAAATCCAAGCATCATCCCTTTTTTGAATCCAATGGAGGAAAGGATAAAGGATGCTGGAACAGACATAATAAAATAAGAGATATAAAAGGCAAAAGTAACTAAGTAGGCCCTGAAATTAGTCAATTCACAGGCAATCTTAAAGTAAGGAATTAATATGGCATTTGCCCAAGATACAAATCCAAAAATAAAGAACATCATACCGATAATCAAGATAGAAATATGCGTATCTCTTCGGCTTAAAGAATGTATGGATACAGGTTGGTTCATTTTTGGACTTGGTTTTATTCAAAAATTCAAATAAAATTGATTTTTAAGCAGTTAATTTATGGATGGTGATTAGTCTAAAGATGGTCAGACTATCAAATACATGCCATACAAAAATAATTAAATTTGCGCATAAATTTTCCGAAAACCAGCGACATGTAAAACGTTTAATTTCCATTAATACCGAGAATAAAGTGTTTTGAACTGGGAATATCTGTCGATTCAACGAAGACCAAAACCTAATAACCAAAACAATAAATCACTTGGATTAATTGATAACCTGCCAGACATGAATGCGTTGTTTTAATTTTGTTTACCCAGATCTGGCAATATAAAGGCATCCAGCACGCTTTTCTCTTTCATCAGTTTTTCAATGTCCTGTATTTTTCTTGGCGTTTTTGCCGATAATAACTCGTATCCTGTTTTAGTAATGAGGATATCATCTTCAATTCTTACGCCAATACGCCACCATTTAGGTTCGCAAGGGCTGTTGGCGGGAATGTAAATGCCCGGTTCAACGGTGATGACCATGTTTTCTGCCAGATTTGGACTTGCACTCCGATCATGTACATCCAATCCAATATGATGGGAAACTCCATGTGGAAAATAAGGATGTTTCTCACCTTCTTTAATGATGCCTAATTTTGCAAGCCCTTTGTCTATGATTTCCCGACTTATACGGGTAGTTTCCCGAATGGATGTTCCCGGTTTACATATTTTAAATGCTGCTTCCTGCGCTTGATAAACTAAATTATAAATGGCAACCTGCTCCGTTGAAAAAGTTCCATCACCTGGAATGGTTCGGGTAATATCAGCAGTATAACCATGATATTCAGCACCTAAATCCATTAATACTAAATCTGAGTTAACGGTTTGCCTGTTATTCTCTATGTAATGCAAAACACAGGCGTTATGTCCTGAACCAACGATGGAGGGATAACCCTCAAATTCAGAGCCGTATTTCCGGTAAACAAATTCGTGAATACCCTTTATCTCCATTTCAGACATCTTGGGATGCATGGCTTTCATGACCTCATTTTGTCCGATGCAAGACACATCAATCGCTTTTCTGAGTAACTTTAATTCTTCGGGTGTTTTGATCATCCGCAATTGACCCATAAATTGATTCAGACTGGTAGCGTCCAGGTTTTCAGGAGGTAAAGGTATACTTTTAGCCACTTTAAGTCCTTCTAATCCATTTCCAGCTTTGATAAAAGCTTGAAAAAAGGCGTCACTCCTAAGACCTGGATTTCTTCCATACTTCAAAAATAAGCCTTCAGCTAAAAGTAGATAATTTTCTTCAGTAACTTCCCTGATTTGCTTGTATAATGCTTCTTTTGCGGAATTAAAATTGGAAGGAATGCCCGCCTTAATTTTAAATGTTTCTATTAGGTCAAATAGATCTGATGCATCACTGGTATTACGCACGTCATTTTTAAAATCAAAAGAGAAGACTTTTGAAAATTGATTGAATGGAATTTCCTTATTTTTAAATTCCTTATGATCAAAGGCTTGTTCAATGCCTAGGGTAGTTTTTACCCCTTCAGCACCCATTCTTTTTCCATCCCATTGCTCTCTCTGGGGATCCCTGCTTTGAGCATAAAACAGTTCATTAAAGTCTTTGCCAAG
>BJGN01000116.1 GCA_014190515.1 Bacteroidota bacterium | reverse complement strand
CCGTAAGTAATATATCTGATTGAAAGTGCGCTAATTCCGTTTTAATAATCTGTAATTTTTCATTTGTTTCTGCCTCCATATCTTTAAGTGCAGAGCCAGTGAAAACGCGAGGATCCAGATTTATCTCTAAATTAAATTTTGCCAATTCCGTATCTAACCAAGGTTTATCTTGTAGCAAATCCATGATTTCCAACGCAATAGGAGCAGCTTTGAACGATTTTTTTTGTATTATACACATTTCTTGTTCCGCACCAATTCTGGTAATACCAGTTTCAAAAAACTGATTGTGCAACATGTATTCCAGCGCTTGCATGTCCTGCAAAAGATTGGAAACAAATTGTTGCTTACCTAATTCACCTTTTGCTTTTTTAAATTTCTTCTCACCCATTATAAAAATATTATTACCTAATATAACTAAAATTAAAAATCCGTCCGCATTCAAAATCATAATTTTTCAATTATTATTGCGTTCATTTCAAATAAAACAAAGTATAGTGCGGGTTTTTGTATTATTTTTTTGCTTACTAACCGTTTTTTCCTGTAGAAGTGACCGACGTTTGGTTTCCTTTTTCATGTACTACCCTAATATTCGGCTAAATATCCCCTCTGGTTTAAGTGGTATTTTACCCAGGGTGTATTCATTGGATCTGGTTCCATCAAACATAAAAAACTTTTTACCCGCAGGGCTTGATACTGCATTAATAACAAGAATAGAACCTGTTTCAGCGCGTTTGGTTACTTTGGACGAAAGCATCTCCTTTTACTGGTTAAGAGAATTGTCTATTAGAATATGTCAGGATAAATCTCTTACCTGCCAAACTGGAGAAGAAGTCTTTTATCAAAACGAACTAGCCTTAAGAAGACCAGCTTTAGAGATTGATTTATTTCCAACGCTCATCAACGCAAGAAAACATCTTGTAAAAAATTCGTTCAAATTGGAGGTATGGTTTTATTTACAAGATATAACGCCAAGAGAAATTCCAGCCCGTTTAGAAATGGAATTCGCCGCTTACCAATAAGTTCGAATATAGACGGTTCACCTTTTTAGACCGTCTTCCTATTTGTTTTTCAACAAAAGGCTACTATCTCCGAAGCTTAAAAACCGAAATTTATTTTCCAACGCATACTTATAAATTTTTTTCCAATCCTCTCCTACCCAAGCTGCAATAAGGAACAACAGGGTACTTTTCGGCTGATGAAAATTTGTAATAATGCCAGAAATTACTTTAAAATGATAGCCTGGTACTATCATCAGTTTAGTTTCCCCCTCTAACCAACTCAGGTTAAATTGTTCCATAAGATGAATTATTTGCCGAAGTGCTTCTTGAAGTGATAATCTTTTTTGACTGAGGTAAGGCTCCCACTGCGAAACCGAAAGAAAAGCATCTGATTTTTCAGTTAGATTGTTACCATACCAGTAAATACTTTCGAGGCTTCTCAAACTAGTAGTACCTACGGCGATGATAGGTTGTTGATTAAGGCTGGCTGAAGCTAATGTTTCCAAACTTTTTCGTGAAACCCGAATCTGTTCTTTATGCATGACGTGCTCCGAAATATGCTCAACTTTGATGGGTTTAAATGTACCAGCACCAACGTGGAGGGTAAGAAACACAAAAGTTACCCCTTTTTCCCTGAGCCCTTTCAGCACATCTTCTGTAAAGTGTAAACCAGCGGTTGGCGCTGCCACAGAACCTTCTGCTTTTGCATAAATGGTCTGATAATCCGTTTCATCGTCAAACTCGACCTCTCTATTCAAATAAGGTGGAATAGGAATTTGCCCTATAGCATCTAATATGTCGCCAAAAACCATTTCGGACTCACTCTTCCAGGAGAAACGTACGAGAAATGAATCATCAACTTGTTCCAACTTTTCTGCAAACAACGTTACCGGAGACTCATTTATAGCCATTTCGATGGACATTGGGTTGTCTTTCCAGCGTTTATTATTGCCAATCAAACATTTCCAAACCACCTCATTTTTAGCATTTAAATTATCAAAATGAAGGGCAGGTAAAAAAGGATCCAGACAGAATATTTCTATTTTCGCACCCATAGGCGTTAAAAAAAATAGTCTGGCATGAATAACCTTGGTTTCATTAAAGACAAGAACAGCATTTGCAGGAATTAAGTCAGGCAAATGGGTAAACTGAAAATCAGACAAATCCCCATTATTATAGTACAATAATCGGGAATGATCACGAGGTGAAACAGGATGTAAGGCTATAAAATCATTAGGTAAATTATAATCCAATAATTCTAAATGATCCAACCATTTAAGATCCATAACCATTTTTTTAGGCACGAAATAAATAAATTTATAAATTCATTACAAATAACTATATTTTAGATTAAACCTTTACCATTCATAACTATCAAAAGTAGTAAATGATTTAATAATGACCATAAACTACTCCGATGAGCAACTTTGCAAAATGGCTAAGAACCCAAAGGAAAAAGAATGGGCATTCAAAATGATTTTAAAAATATATCAGGAACGCTTGTATGCCCTCATAAGAAGGATGGTTGGTACACATGAAGATACGGATGATATTTTACAAAATACCTTTTTAAAAGTATATAAATACATCCATACTTTTGAAAATAAAAGTAGTTTATACACCTGGATTTATAAGATTGCCCTAAACGAAACCTTTCGATTTTTAGAACAACAAAAAATTCAAAAACGAATACATGAATCAGCCATCAGACATGCCAGTGAATCAGCTTCCTTTGATATACAGTCTTTTGAGGAAGAAAAAATATGGATATTGCTAAACGAAGGTATTGAATTACTACCCACACGCCAAAAATTAGTATTCAAATTGAGATATTTTGAAAAAATGACCTACGCTGAAATGGCAGAAATTTTAAAAGTGACGGAAGGATCTTTAAAAGCATCCTTTCATCATGCACTAGGCAAAATAAACGAATTTATTAAAAGGAAAGCCTTATGAAAGAGGAAGAAAAAGATATAGCATGGGAAAAAGAGATAAGCGAAATTGCCCCATGGATACCGTTAAAAGTTTACATGCAACATAGCATTGAGGCACCTAATGGATATTATGACGGTCTTGAAAAAGCACTAACTGAAAAAATAGGCAAAATTAATCCGACTAACCAGCGAAGAAAATACATCAGACCAATATTAGCCTCAGCGGCGGGATTTTTGTTGCTCCTTTCATTGGTAAAATTCTTTTGGATGGATCAGCACGTTGATAAAAATCAGACAGAATATACCATTCATTCCCTTTCAACTGAAGAAGCAGCGCTATGGTTAGGAGAAGAAGCGGTCATTTCAGAGCATGATATTCAATTATTTGCAGAAGAAATGACTTTTAACACTGTAGAAATAAAAACTAAAAACAAATAAAATGAAATTTAAAAACCGAATGTCCATTTTACTGATTTGCACAATGTGTCTATCTGTAACGTTATCTGCTCAAAGACCAAATCCTTCCAGGAATCATCAACAACGGCCCAATACAGAAAGGGTAAAGGCCGTCAGAGTAGCCCTCCTTACGGAGAAAATGAGTCTAAGTGCGGAGGAAGCTGAAAAATTTTGGCCCGTTTACAACGACTATGAAAAGGAACAAAAAATGATTAGAGAAAAATTTCAACCTAATAAAAACGTATTGGTCCTAGATGATGCTGCTGTTGAAAAACACCTGATGGGCTTACTTGATATGGAAGAAGAATTGGTGAAAATGAAGAAAAAATATTTTCAACAATTCAGTAAAATTATTGGCTATAGAAAAGTCGCCATTTTAGCAAAAAGTGATCGTGAATTTTACCTGGCCATGATAGAAAGGCTGAAAAATCAACCTAAAAGAGATAATTAAATGTTAGAAAAGAGCGGTAGAAATATCGCTCTTTTTTATTCAAATCTATTGAATCAGAACGCATTTAAATATAATCAAAAAAATAATAATGATCAAAAGATAATATCTACACAAAACATATAATGATTTTTCACATACCACTATTTCACATATTTTTTTTTGTAACATAATATAAAACAGTCACTTAGATTTTTTCCGCTTTCTAATAAAAACATACCGTTTCGTTAATCGCTTCATTTTTTTTCATACATTCATTCAAGATTTGGTTACAATATGCTTACATTTAACGAGCAATTTGCAGCACGTAGCTGATTGGGAGGCAATTTGGCTTTTAAATCTTTTGGTTTAATATAAGTGGAGGTTCGAAAGAACTGCTCACTGCATTTGCGTAACCTATGAACGACAAAGAAAAAATTAGTATTGAACATTTAGTACAGGCTTATGACGCCTATGTTGAATGCGGCACGTCAAAAATGTGGGAAGAGAAAGAATTATTTTTACTCATGGATTATTTCGCTGTAGAGCGACAATATGAAAGAAGTTTAGAAATATGTGAAGAGGGAATTAATTATTTCCCTTATTCGCTCACTTTTTATCTTAAAAAAGCAATTTATCTGCTTGAACTGAACAAAGTAGATGAAGTTAATGTCGTGTTGGAGCATGTAAATGCTTTGTCTCCTGACAACGAAATGGTGACCTTACTCCATGCCAGGTTACTGTTTAAAACACATAATAACGAGGAGGCACTAAACTTAATTTCTACTTTAGAGGGTAAGTTAGATGAGATAAGAACTTGCGAAATGCTTCTTTTGAAGGCTAATATTCTGGAGGAAGAAGGGCAAGTTGACGGAATTTTTCAAATTTTATCTCAAGCCGTATTATTAGATCCATCAAACGAAGAAGCTATTGAATATTTTTGGGCATGGATAGAATCGTACAAAAAATACGAAGAGGGTATTTTAGTATTTAGTAAAATACTTGATTTAAATTCTTACAACGGATTGTCCTGGTATTATCTGGGATTATCTCAAGCTTATTTAGGAAATTACGACGAAGCATTGGAAGCGTTGGAGTTTGCCTATTTATCTACCCCTACTTTGGAGATTGCTTACAGAGAATATGGTAATTTGTGTTTTGAATTAAAAAAGTTTCAAAAGGCTTTAGAAGCTTATGAAGAAATGATAGCCTTGTTCGTATCTGATTCTGAGGTTTTAATGATGTGTGGTCAATGCTGTTTAGAACTTAATCAGGCACAAAAGTCATTGGCTTACTTCCGAAAAGCACTTCAATCTGACCCCATGAATGACGAGGTATTATACCATATTGGGGAGGTTTTCTTACACCATAAAGATTGGAAAAAGGCTATTTTATATTATAAAAGAGCTATTAATATTGAAGATCAACGGGAAGAATACTATTCTTCTATGGGCATTGCTTATCAGCAATTGGGTGATGAGGATAAAGCTGAGTTCTGCTTTCAGGAGGCAGTTAATTTAGCTCCCTGTGAGAGTAAGTATTGGTTGTATTATCTGTCTTTTTTAATTCATGCCGATAGAAAACAAGAAGCTATTGAGTTGGCAAAAGCGGGTGAATTAGAAACAGAAGGTTCTACCATGATTTTTGCTCATATTGCTTGTTTATTAGCTGCTGGACAAAGAAAGGAGGCTTTAATGATGCTTGGCGTAGCTTTAGAGGAAGATTATTCCACTCATACAGTATTATTCACCCTTTTACCCGACGTGGAAACTGACCCTGAAGTATCGGAAATGTTACAATATTATAGACCAGAATCCTAAATAAAAAAAGGGTTAAAGATTTTTTCTTTAACCCTTTTTTTATTTAAATATTCCCCTTTTGAGAAAACTTTTTCGCCAAGAAAATCAATCTAAGTGCGCGAAGCAAGCGGCACCAATGATGCCCGCGTTATTTCTCAGTTTTGCTGGTTTAAGTTTCGTTTTCACATTTAAAAAGGGGCTAAAGAGGTCAAAGTGCTTACTAATGCCGCCACCCAGGAAAATTTGATCTGGATTTACTAACAAATCCATATAATTCAGGTACTCATCGAATCGCTTACCCCACTCTTCCCAATCCAGATTAAGTTCTTTTCGAATACGGCTGGAGGCATAATGTTCGGCAATCATACCATGCATACGAACATGACCGAACTCAGTATTTGGTAACAATTTACCGTCCAGAAACAAAGCGCTACCCAATCCGGAACCAATGGTAATAAGAAGAACCACGCCTAACATGTCTTTTCCGTGCCCATAATTCATTTCAGCTAATCCAGCTGCATCGGCATCATTGATGACACGAACCGGAAGTTCAGTAGATTTTTCAAGAAATTTTTTGACATTTAGGCCATTCCAATTTTTGTCAATATTAGCTGCAGAATAAGCGGTACCCTTTTTAATAATACTGGGGAAGCCAACCCCTATCCGTTTTTTCCATTTAAAAGCCTTTACTAACTCCTTAAATGTTTCTGCTACAGCTTCGGGAGTAGCGGGATTTGGCGTTTCAAGCCTAATACGATCTGAAACAAGAATTCCTTTAGTACTATCAACGAGCGCCCCTTTAATACCAGAGGCTCCTACATCGACACCTAATATAATATCAGCATTAGGCATAAGCTGGCTATTTAATCAATTTTAAAGTCATCAACACATCTGAGACGGGTCTATCTGCCCCATCCTTTTGAACTTTTGCTATTTTATCAATAACATCCAATCCCTCAATTACCCTTCCGAAAACGGTATAATTATTGTCTAATTGAGGGGTTCCACCCAAAGCAAGATATTCTTCTTTTTGTTTATCACCATATTTTATACCTGTTCTGGACTCCATTATTTTTAAAGAATTCTCACTTACTGGAGCGCCATGAACGATATAAAACTGAGAGCCTGAGGATCTCATCTCAGGATTTGAAGGTCCACCTGTTCTAGCCGCTGCAAGAGCACCTTTCACATGTACCAGTTGGTCATTAAATTCAGCTGGGATTGTATAACCAGGCCCCCCCATACCTAAACGAGCACCTTTTGCCGCATTTCTTGATTGAGGATCTCCCCCTTGAATCATAAAGCCATCGATGACCCTGTGAAAAAGAAGACTATCGAAGTAAGCCTCTTCAACTAGTTTCATAAAATTATCTCGGTGCGCCGGCGTTTCGTCATATAATTTAATAACCATATCACCTAATGAGGTTGACAGGTGAATCAAACAATCTTCGGGAGCTTTAATCGTAATATTTTCCATACTTATTCGTTTTTTCTTTCCATTAAGCGCTGTCAGGCGAACCATAAAATTACCTGATGAATAAAATCTGTGTACTGGCATTGAATCAACTGATATAGTTCCATCACCAAAATCCCAAAGGAAATCGGTTGCCTTTTTAGCCTCATTTTTGAAATGAATAGCCCCTGGAGCTACGGTGTTGCCCTCCCAACTAAATCTTGAAACAGGCCTGTTGCAAGCAAAAGAAGCTATCAACAGAAGAACCAGAAAAAAAACTGAAACATTATTCATTTGGAGCGGAGTATAAAAAAAGAATTCAAAGGTAATATAATATTAAGGAAAATAAATATTAAAAGGAGGCTAGGTTAAAAAATGATGTAGGGATTTGGTAATCAGAGATGCAGCATTTCCACCACCGTAATAATCATTTATCTTTTCGAATTTTTGAGTTAGGGCTAATCTTACGGCATTTGTAATCGCGTCAAAATTAGCTCCTGTAAGTTGGTTATAACCGCCATTGACTAATTCTACCCATTCAGTTTGATCTCTCAGGGTCACGCAAAATTTATTAAAAAAGTAGGCCTCTTTTTGTAATCCACCGCTATCGGTTAGAACCAGCTGAGTATTTTCCAATAATTGAATCATATCAAAATAACCAACAGGATCTATGGTAACGAATTCAGCTTTTAAATTCCTTTCAGACATTATTTTTTTTGTCCTTGGGTGAAGAGGAGCTACTACTTTTATTTCCTTGTTAATAGCATTCAAAGCTTGAATAATAGAGGATAGATTTTCAGGAACATCAGTATTTTCCTGTCTATGAAAAGTTACCAATATATAGGGTTCATTATTTAATTTCAGTTTATGGAGAATGGAAGATTTTTGATGAGCTATTTTTGCATAAAAAATAGCTGCATCCTGCATGACATCTCCCGTAAGTTCAATGCGAGAGGCTAAAGAGCTGTAGCCCTCAGCCATTAAATTATCTATAGCAGTCTGAGTTGGACAAAATAATAAATCACTGATTCTATCGGTAAGAATTCTATTAATCTCCTCCGGCATATCCATATTAAAACTTCTCAGGCCAGCCTCAACGTGAACCAAAGGGATTCTCAGTTTTGAAGCTGCTAAAGCACCGGCCAGCGTGGAATTAGTATCGCCATACACCATAACGGCATCAGGCTTTTCCGATAATAACAGAGATTCTATACTTTCCAGCATTCTACCCGTCATGGCACCATGAGTAAGACTATGGATAGCCAATTGAAAATGCGGATTAGGGATAGACATTTCCGAAAAGAATATATCTGACATGTTAGCATCAAAATGTTGTCCGGTATGAACTATTTTTTCCTCAAAATAGCCATCTTCCTTAATAACTCTTGACACAGCTGCAGCCTTAACAAATTGGGGTCTGGCCCCCACGATGGTCATAATACTTTTCGGCATTAACCTGATTTTTTAAAATG
>BJGN01000115.1 GCA_014190515.1 Bacteroidota bacterium | reverse complement strand
AAGGGTATCCCTATATATTTGCTTATTTCCTAAATAGAAACCGTTATAAGTGGCTACATAAGCAGAGTCCCCTGAAACATAAATACCCCGTATGGAATATTCCGGGAGAATTCTTTTAATTTTTTCTATAATTCGAAAACCATACAAAAACTTATTTCTGATAAGAACCCAATAAATACCATCACTGGATAACTGAACATGAGCAAAATCTATTTTTGGGTCAGCCAATTTGGCCCATTGCTCATTTTTTTCAAGAGATGCGGATAAATCTTTGTATTCATAAGTGGATTCATTAAAATTTTCGCCATCAAATTCAAAAATACCATCATACCTTGCCAAAATAATTTTCCCATCAATATTGGTCATGTGTCTAATGGGCGTAGGAGAAGTAATAATTTTAAAAAGCGTAGTATCTCTTCCTGATAGAGTAATTAGGTAAAAAAAGCATATAATAAGTAAGGAATATTTAATCATTTTGAATGTATTATTATCAAATTTAATCAATTCTTATATTTCTTCCAACGAATTCCTTTTCTTTAATAATTCATTTTGCTGTTCTTTCAAAACTTTTGCCCTTATATCAGATAGATATTTCTTAGGTTTTTTTCCAAAGTGATCCTCAAATTTTGTGTAAAAAGCATATTTCGTCAAACCGGATCGATCTCTGATTTGATCGACATTAACTTCATCTATATGATTTCTTACATAATTTTCCAGGGATGAAAAGAATACATTTTCATCCGTTTCTACTTTCTCTTCCGGAGGGTCAACTATTATATCAACAGGCTTTAATAAAATTTTAATGAAAAACATAATAAACAAACCAACCATAAAAATGACGGTAGCCAAGTAAAAAAACCTGAAATTTTCTTTTGAGGGCGTACTTATTCCATCTTCAGCAATCAATTCCTTAATATCGAAACTGATTAATCCATTTCCATTACTTCCAAGGTAGATGGTATCCCCTTTAAAAAAATAAGATCTCCTGTTGAATTCTGTCCCTTCCAAAAAGGTAGAAATATTTTTATCATCTCTTTGATATCTAATAATCCCATTGATAGTACTTATCCAAAAATTACCGTAATCATCCTCATAAAAACCATCTGTTTCTATTTTTTCATAAGGTGAACCTATTAAGATATTTTTTAATCTATTTTTTCTGATATCATAGGTCCAAAGTCCTTCGAAGCTGGTGGAAACAATCAAATCATTTACCTCAAAAACACCTGTACTATTATTGATTTTAAAAACCCTATTAAGGTTATTATTTTCAAGCATGTACACGCCATCACTGGCAGAAATCCAAAGTTTATCCTTAATAATAGTTAGATTATGAATGGCAATTCCTTCTTCAAGAATTTGGATTTTTTTATTAATATCATATAAAGCTAATCCTTTTTCACCTCCTATATAGAGTTTTCCTTTATGGAAAATAACTACAGATGCATTATTAATCTTCTCTAATCTACTACGATCTATAATTTTTTCAAGTTCTGATCCATCCAAGCTCATTTTATAGATCATTTCAGTATTTGCAACAAAATAATAATACCCTTTCTCCTCAATAATATTACTATTTGAATATGCTAATATATCTGTAAATACTTGTTTTTGATTTAAATAAAAACCATTATAGGTGGAAACCAGAAGGGAATGGTTGTTAGCATAAATACCTCTAATACCCAGATTAGGCATTAATTTTTTAATTTTATCAGCTACTTTAAACCCATAAAAAAATCTATTTTTGACCAACACCCAGTAAATGCCATCATTTGAAAGTTCAACCTGAGCATAATTTAATTTTGGATTGACTAATTTCGCCCAATTTTCGTTTGGATTATACTTAACCTTTATAGTTTCCTCTTCAATCTTTGTTTTAAAGAAATTTTCACCATCAAATTCAAACACACCGTCATAGCGGGTAATAATGATATTACCATCTAATTTAGTCAGACTTCTAATTGGCTTTGTCGATGTTACTATTTTAAAAAGAGTTGTATCCCTTCCAAATAAATGTATATTTATACCTAATAAGATAAAAAAGGCATATAACTTATACATTATCATAACTTTATCTTGCTAATCTAATCTGATATTTTTTACCCTTCAATTTCTCGTCTTTTACTTTTAGCAACAACTCCTCCACTTTATTTCGGTGGACGGCAACGAATGACATGAAATCCATACCTTCAATTTTACCAATTTCATGTAATTCCAATCCACCCTTTTTTACTAAGAAACCAACAATGTCTGTTTTACTAATTTTATCTTTCTTACCGCCGCTAATATATAAGGTAATCCATAGTGATTGGTCAGGAAGAGAGTCAACGATTGGAATCTCAAATGTTTCAGGAGGTTCTGCTAAATATACGGGTAACCTTTCATTTTTACCTATCAAGAGGAAGGCATTACCCTCTGCATGCATTCTTGCTGTACGACCATTCCGGTGAATAAAGTCTGTATTTTTCGATGGTATTTCAAAATGAATGATATTTTTCACTTCGGGAATATCCAAACCTCTGGCAGCGAGATCCGAAGAGATGAGAAAAATAAGACTTCCGTTTCTAAAGGAAATCAAGGTTTTTTCCCTATCAGTCTGGGTCATACCCCCATGAAAACAGGCACTGACTATTCCCTTTTCTGCCAACCTTGCGCTAACATCCTCGGTAGTTCCCCTCAGGTTACAAAAGATAATCGTAGGAGAGGCCCCCAGATAGCAAAGTAAATCAAACAAAAGGTTCAGTTTATCGTCAGTTTCGCCATATATGACCTTAAGGTTTAACCCTACTGTGGTTTTTTCGCCAATCGTTGAAAAAAGTAAAGTTACAGGAGTGGTTATGCCTACAAAAGGAGGGATTTGTAATTTTTGTGTTGCAGAGACAAGCACCCTCTTTTTTAAGCCAGTGAGCGTTTTTATAATGTGAGCCATTTGGTTTTGAAAACCCATGGCTAAGGACTTATCGAATTCGTCTAAGATTAAAATTTTAACCTTTCTTTGATCAAACGACCTCCTACCCAGATGGTCTAGTATTCTACCCGGTGTGCCGATAAGAATGGCAGGCGGCTGGGTTAGATTTTGAATTTCAACGGACATTGTATGACCTCCATAGCAGGTGTTCACCTTATAGCCTGTTTTCATTTTTTGCCAAACCTGTTCCAACTGTATAGCTAATTCTCTGGTTGGGGTAAGGACTAAGATTTGAACATCCTTATTATTCGCATCTATAAGTTCAAAAACGGGCAATAGAAAAGCCAGTGACTTGCCAGAACCTGTTGGTGCCAATAAAATAACCTCTGATTCCTCTTTTATTGCCTGAAATGCTTCCTCCTGCATTTCATTTAGGGCAGAAATATTGAGATTTCCCAGTACTTCGTTTATTTTATTTTTTATTTCCATCGGTACAAAGATGAGTAGAAATGACCAATTAATATGAATAACATCCTAAAGAATTAAAATACCTCTCATAATTATTCATTATTCTGCAACCATTTGATTCCATTCCCGTTTGGTATTCTCAAATCAAAAACAAAATCATGAAATTCAAATTATTAAGTTTAGTATTTTTAGCTGTTAGCTCTTTGTTTTCTGTTCTTCATGCACAAAAAACAATCGTTGATATTGCTGTGGGTTCAAAAGATCACACTACATTAGTTGCAGCAGTTACTGCTGCTGATTTAGTAGCCGTTTTACAAGGTGCAGGTCCATTCACAGTGTTTGCTCCAGTTAATGCTGCTTTTGCGAAACTTCCGGAAGGAACAGTTACTACCTTATTGAAAGTTGAGAATAAAGCTGCATTAGCTAAGGTTCTTACTTACCACGTAGTTGCTGGAAATTTAGATGCTGCCACGGTAGTAAAAGCTATCACTGATGGTGGTGGTAAAGTAGTAGTAACTACTGTAAGTGGTGGAAAATTAACCGTTAGCCTAAAGGACGGTAAAGTGATTCTTACTGACGAAAATGGTGGTGTAGCTACTGTCTTAGTAACGGACTTGAAAGCTGACAATGGCGTTATACACGTTATTGACTCTGTAGTGTTACCAAAATAAATAGTTTTTAAACTACGTTTTGAAAAAACCATCGGAAATAAAAGTTCCGGTGGTTTTTTTGTTTAATTTAGCTTAAAAATGAAAATATTACATACAGCCGACTGGCATTTAGGAATAAATCTATATAATGAATCCTTAGAAGAAGACCATCGATTATTTATTTCCTGGCTACTCAACACCTGCATTCCTGAACATAGACCGGACGCACTTCTCATTGCAGGCGATATTTTTGACAAGGCAAACCCACCCACTTACGCCCGACAACAATATTATCAATTTTTAGCTCAACTTATTCCCTTAGGCATCAAGAAGATAATCATTACCGCTGGTAATCATGATTCTGCCGCAATGCTTGAAGCGCCGAAGGAAATTTTACAATATCTAAACATTCACGTAGTTGGCCATGCGCCGACTGAAACAGAAAATCTCCTTATACCTATTTCAATTAATGAAGAAAATGAGCCGACGGTAGTTGTTGCCGCAGTTCCTTTTTTAAAGGACCAGGATATTCGAACACCAGGATTAGATGCATCCACTGAATCGGTAGAGCAAGCGGTTAGAAATGGTATAAAAGCTTACTATCAAGAGGTAGCCGTAGCATCAAAAGAATATCATGAAAAAGGGATTCCTGTCATTGCCATGGGCCATTTATTTGCCAGTGGTGTCTCCGTTTCAGATTCAGAACGCCAGATACAGGTAGGTAATCTGGGTAGTATTGATGCCCAATGTTTTCCCATAGAACATTTTTCCTACGTAGCCCTGGGCCATATCCATTTGCCCCAAAATGTGCAGGGATCAAGCCATATCTGGTACAGTGGCTCACCCATCGCCCTCAGTTTTTCTGAAAGAAAACAGCAAAAAAACGTTCGCTTACTTACCATAGATGGAAAAGATATAAAAAGTGAATCCATTAAAATTCCTGTGTTTCGGGAACTTAGAAGAGTTGAAGGAGATTTTATATCGGTCAAAAATGAAATCAACCATCTGACGAATGATAAATTGTTACCCCTGTTAATAGATATTGTCATTATTGAAGAAGATTATAATCCAGCCATTGGAAGAGATATATCTGCATTTATAGACCAGTTGGCATTAGAGAAAAAAGAGGATATACGAATTGCGAATTACAGGTATGGCTTCAAGAATAGCCTGGCCTCTCTTTCCAGTTTAACAGATGTCTTAACTTTGTCCGATATAAAACCTGCCGAAGTTTTCCAAAATATCCTACAATCAAACACCCTAATAAAAGAAGATAAGGATGCCTGCCTTACGGTGTTCAATTTAATCATGGAAGAAGTACAAACTGAAAATTAATATTATGAAAATCCAAAAAATATTCATCCGAAACCTGAATTCACTGGCAGGTGATCATCTTATAGATTTTAATAAAAACCCATTGGCTAACAGTGCTTTATTTGCCATAACAGGGCCTACCGGTTCAGGTAAAAGTACCATTTTGGATGCCATTTGCCTTGCACTTTATAATGCATCGCCCCGCCTCGATCAAAGTATTACCAGTGGTTTACTTTTAAAATCAGGGGCATTAATCAGCAAAGGAGCTACCGAGGCTTTGGTAAGTGTCGAATATACCCAGGGCAGGGATCTGTATAAAAGCCAGTGGTCCATTGCCTATAACAGGAACAATAACCTGAACGACAGAAAACAAGAATTATCGACGTTTGACATAGACAAAAATGACTGGGTACTTTTAGAGACTAATACAAAAGTACCCGCCAGAAACACCCAAATCACTTCCCTCGATTTTGTCCAGTTTACCCGAAGTGTACTGCTGGCTCAAGGCCAATTTTCTGCCTTACTAAATACCAATAAAGAGGAAAGATATACCTTGATGGAGAAAATAACGGGAGATGATATCTATAGAAAAGTGGGTAAAAAAGTGTATGAGAAATATAGCGCTTTGAAAATTAAAATAGAAGAGGATGAAAAAGGGCTGAAAAATATCCAACTGCTTTCCGGTGCTGAGTTAAGTGATTTGAAAGATCAATTGAATACCTTCGAAATTGAATTGAACCATTTTTATGAGGAAAAAAAGAAGAAAATAGCCTTAAAATTAATTAAAGAGCAAATAGTAACTAAATCCTCATTACTGGAGAATGTGAAGACTGATCTGATGCAGTGGGAACAGGAAAATTCTGTTTTTCAACCCAATAGGGAGCGGCTGGAACGATATGATAGTTTCCATCCCCTTTTAAATGACCGGGAAGCTCTAAAGCAGAAAGAAGATGCCATTCATTCATTGGATAATAAAATCAATGAAAATAAGATTTCCCTGGATAGCAAAGGAAAAGAGATTCATGATAAATTAACTTATTGGTCTGACTTGTTAAGTGTTCCTCTGACGAAAGATAATTTCATCGAGCAGCTTTCACAAAAACTGGCAGCCATACAAGCAGCCATTGATAATAAGACCCAAAAGAATACTGCTTATCAAGCAGCCCTTACCGAAAAAGAAAAAGCAAATAAAAATTATCTGGATGCAGAAAAGATAAAGACGGACAAATCAGCATTAATTCTTCAAATAGGAGAAAAAAAAGAGGAGATTGGAGCAAAAATGGAGACTTTTAAGGAGGATATCCCCCTTTTTGAAAAGTTAGCTGTCGGACAACAATATTTCCAATCTTTAGTCAACTTTAGAAACTCCCTTTTTCAACAGTTAGGCATTGATCTTCATATTAAGTTAGAAGACGCCAGAAACGTCATTGAAAAAGAAGAAAGAAACCTGTTTTTACAATTAGAGGCTTTACGAAAATTAGGTCAACGGGATGATATTGAAAAGGATTACGATGAAGTGCAGAACCTGGAAAATCAATTACGACAAGTACTGCTTCAGTTAGAAAATATCATTTCTTTTGAAAAAGAATCAAAACTTTTGATTCAGGAAAATGTAAACATTGACGCATCCTTACCTCCTTTAAATAATCAACGCAAGTTGTTGGAAGTAGAGATACAACAACATAGGGACGCTCTGGCTGAAATCGAAAAAATACTGGCCTTGGCCGCAAAGGAAAAAGATCTGGCTGTTTTAAGAGAACATCTGGTCGATGGCGAACCGTGTCCTTTATGCGGCTCCGTTCATCATCCGGGCCATACAGGTATTTCCGATCAGGTTATGGCTTCCAAACGGGAGTGGCACCAATCTTCTCTTAAAATATCCGTTGATAAAAAAGAGGAAATAGACAGGAAAATAACGGCTCTAAATGTAAAAAAAGAAGGAAATGACATCAGAATACTGGATATTGAACAAAGAATCCATGTTTTAAGCCATGAGCCTGTAACGGCAAAATTTTTAGTCAACCTGGAACCTCCTTCTCAAACACACGAAAATTTACAGCAGACCCTCAACGAAACTGTCACAAGGAAAAGTCAGTTACAAGGCTTAAAAACAGAATTAAACAAACTGGATGATCTCCAGCTCAAATGGCAGGGTGAAAAGAATAAATTGAATCGATTTGATGATCTTGATGCTAAAAAAGCGGAGATACTTATCTATTTCAGTGAAAATTTAAATATTTCCGATTTTAATGACATAAAACCTTTCCTGCAAAATCTGTCAAAAAAACAAGTAGAATATAAAAAACTGGAGGACGAATACCGACCATTGGAAAAGGAACTTGACGTCCAAAGTAAGTTACTTGAAACCGCCATTCTTAGTATTGAGAAGGAAAAAAAGGAACTAGACGCCAGAATAAGTGTGTTTAACGATGCCCATTTTTCTTTACAGGCTGCTTCTCAAGCCTTAAACGAACTTCCTAATATTGAAGAACCCATTAATACATCCCGGGAAGAAACGCTACAAATGCAGCAGTTACTTTCCGATTCAATCTCTTTAACTGAACAAATAGTTGAAAATCAGAAAGAAGCAGCATCTCTCAGGTTGGAATTTTCAAGTCAAAAGGATATTTTTCTGCAAAACCTTAGAGACGCTGGATTTTTATCACCTGAAGCGCTGGAAAGTATCAATCTTTCGTCTGATGAGAGAATCAGGCTTCGACATAAAAGAGATGAATTATCGCAGCAGAAAATTACACTGGATACGAATAAAACAAATTTCGAGAAAGAGCTGCAAATCTTGAGGCAACAGGATCATTTAGATATAGAACTGAATCAAATCATGGACGATTTGAAAATATTAGAAGATACCATTTCAGGACATCACACAAAAAAGGGAAGCATTGGACAGATAATTGAGACAGACCAACAAGCCCGAATCAAGTATAAAAAGGAGCTGATTGCCCTTGAAGAAAAGAAAAAGGAAATCAAACCCTTTGAGTTATTGAACAATATGATAGGCGATGCACAAGGAAAAAGATTTAATGAATATGCCCAGGAATTGACTTTGAAGAGATTATTACAAGCAACAAATAACAATCTTGCTTTAATTAATGCTCGTTATTTATTGGATATGCATCAGGATGGGGAAGACATGAACCATCTATATGTCATAGACCAATATATGGGAAATAACCGGCGGGCTGCCAAAAGCACCTTATCG
>BJGN01000114.1 GCA_014190515.1 Bacteroidota bacterium | reverse complement strand
GAGTAGCGTCATGATAAGCATGAAAAGATATCTGAAAAATTGCTGACCTAAAATACCTGTTCTGACGCGCCAGTCTGCAAAGGCAATAACCCATCCAATCACTACAGAAAGGGCAAAAAGCAGGTATGTTAAAGTTAGAATATCTCGATATCTCATCATAAAACTGCCCATCGATACGGGAAAGCCATCGGCCTCATTTATTGGATTGACCACAGCTGTTGTATCTGTAGTAAACTGGTTGTCTATTAATTGCCATAAATCTGTATAGCCATTATCGTAACCTAAAGCCCAGATACCCACTCCTTTTAGTCCATAGCTCAAGGCTAAGTTATACTTTTTCTCTAAAGAGGCGGCATTATCAAACCAACATTCCACCGATGTGCTGTCACCAAACTCCAGGAAAAAGTAATTGGTCATACTGACAAAATCGTATTGAGGCGTATAATTAGTGCCGTAAAGATTCATTACTTCCCGATAGGGAATGTCCTTATCGTAGTAGGTGTCATATACCCCTTTACTATTTATTTTACCTTTCCATTGAGCGCCGTAATAGGGCAAAGCTAATACGGTTTTACCCATATTCAGCTGATTTTTAGCATAATACTCTAAGGTGCTTTGTAAACTTATACCATTTCTATTGGTGGTTCTTAAAGGTGATACGGCGCCGGTAATTCCTTTTCCTTTATGATAATCATATCCCATAATAACCATTAAATCTACCAATTCACCTAATTTTACATGATCAAATGCTTCCCGTGTACTATATGAAGGTAGGGTTATGGATAGAAAAACCTTGCCGGAAGGCATTTTATTTGACAGGTTTGACCTCAGTAAAGACACAAAATTGATTAAAGATTCTTTGTGTTTTTCAGGAACATTCTCAAAATTCAAATCGACACCATCTGCATTTCTGGCAAGAATTAAACTGGCAATGCTATCGGAAAAGGTATTCCAAGCCGCCGGGTTCGATAAGAATTGATCATTTTCAGAGACACCATGACTTGCCATACTTAATAATACCCGGGTTCCGTGAGCCTTCGCAGAATCAATCATGGAGGTCGTTCTCCATTCCTGCATTTGCGCTGGATTAGTGTAAGAACCTGTCTCGGGATCAACGATATAGGCAAAATAGGCAACGGTACTCAATAATGAAAAATCATACGATTCCCAGGCTGACCCCATCCAATGTGGGTGCCAGCCAAATACCTCATATTTTTTACTTAGCTTCCTGTCTGTAGGGCTTTTAATAAAATAAATTTGCTGTACAGAATCCCAGTAAAAATTATTTGCCTTTAATTTATTTGGATTATCAGGATTTAAAAAATCGTATAAATAGGCATATCTGTTTAGCATATTTTGCTGTTCGGGTGAAGCCAGACTTTCTTTCATTTTTTTTTGATCCTCCGAAGATAATTCTTCGCTACCCATACCCAGCGCCTTTTGAATTTTTGACGCATCTTTATAGATATAACGCAAGGTAGATTCAGTCTGTCTGGTGCTTCTTTTTGCTTTAAAATAGGCATCTTTTGCCTCACAATTATATAGAAATAAACTAAGCACTACAAAATAGAATGCAAATCTATAGGTAAGGATTTGTTTAATCATTCTGTATAAATTTTAAAATACTTTATAAGTGATGGTATTTTGTTTATAACCTGCTCAGTGTAGGGTTTACCTTCTAAATAAACACTTTTGAAATATACAGTTTGATCTGATACTCCATTGTTATTCAAGCAAGCCAAATATAATAATTTTTTATTGTATTTGGAGGTGGGCTCTATTATCTTCCCGTAATTTGTACCGTTATTGGTTGCAAAGGTTAAGTTGGAAGGAGAATATTTTTCGTTCCGTGTCAATTTTAACGCATTAGATTCATTTACAAAGGCGCAAGTAAGGGATTTGGGTTCAGAATTAGGTAGGAAATGAATTTTTCCGGAGGCATAGTCAGTTAGTGCGTCCTTTTCAGAAATTATAGACTTAAACTCATTGATATTTTTTTGCTGATAACCAATCCAATAGGCCCAACCTTTCCCGTTTTTTGCCTCATTAAAGGGTATAGGAAACATAAAATAAGGTGTTTTAGTAAGATCTAAGGTGGCTCCAACGGTGAATGATTGTTCGACCAAAGGTAGGTATTGCAATTCTTCCCTGGTGACCATTGCGGTATCGAGAGTAAATAAGGTATCAACAGCCTCCTTGATTACTAATTTCTTTTCCCTTTTTAAATTTCTCACAAACACTTTTGCTTTGAGAGGGAAATAATTTCTATTATTTAGTTTAATGGTTATTTCCCCCGTTTCCATGGCAGGTATTTTTACGTAAACTTTTTCTTTTTTTGTCAACTTTAATCTTGAATATACGGGTATTTTTCCTAAAGATACCTCAACAGATCTTAATTTAAAAAAAGATGAATGTTTAATATATATTTGTAATGAATCCCCTTTATTTACAGGATAGGTATATTCCAGTTTATCTTTTTTTGGTATTAATACTTGAACAATAGGATATGTAATGGAGTCTTTTTTAGGATTTTTGATCATTGATTTAATCTCACCTAAGGTATAATTTAATATTAAAGTATCACCTGAGGTCAATTTATCCTGAAGACTATCAATCACTGATTTTTTTGGAAGAGCGCTAACCTTTAGTATGGTAGAAACAGTTTTTTCTGCCTGTTCCGTAAGTTTGTCCTTTAAATCGGCTGGTTTTACTTGAGCTGAAATATTTGAGTACAAAGATGAAAGGCAAATAAAAAATAGAGATGTTTTAAAAGTCAATTGTGTCATTTTGCTTGCCTTATTATTTTTTATTTAAAAGTTGCTTAACTAACTTTTCCTGAAGTTGAGCTAACTGAAGAGCTGCTTCTTCTTTTTTTGTCCCTTCAGCGGTCGGTTTTTCTTGTTCTTTTTTATGGGAGGCATTTACCTCTTTTGCTTGTTTCAAGAATGAATCAGGAGATAGTTTTGTTTCTTGAATCTTTCCAAAATAAGCTATTTTATAAGGATATTCTTTTCCTTGAAGTAAGTGGTCATAAGGGCCAATGGGTGCAAACAATTTAGATAAAATTGGGGCAGTTTCCAGAAAAATAAAGAGCAATAAAATAGCAAAAGAAGTATTTCCTGATAAGGCGGACAAAGCTTCTAATCTTGCAAGTAATCCTTTTGAAAAATGCCGGCTTAGTTCTTGTTTTTCTTTATTTTTATCGATATTAAGTTTTGCTTTTTCCCAGGTTAATAAGGATAATCTGGAATTTATTTTAGATTCAATGATACGGTGTTCATTTGTATATGATTCATATTTCTGTTGTTTTCTTAAACATTCACTTCCTCTTCCCGAATTACCTGTCCCACAGGTACCATCGCATTCACATTTATATTGAGCATAATAGGTTTCTTTTAATTGGAAACTTTTATTTAATTCTGTCTGATATCTATTTTCATTACGTTCAATTTGATTTATTTTCTTTTCATATTGCTCATCAATAAGAAGGGATTTTTCTCTTTTTATTTCCAATAATTTAAAATCAATTTCAGATTGAAACAATTTTAATTCAAGAGGTTTTGAAATTACTAAGGCAATAAAAATAGCCATTAATATTCTTGGTAAGGCTTGTAAAAATTCCGCTAAGGGCTTTCCTTTTTTGCGGAAACTGGATACTAAAAAACGGTCTAAATTAAAAATTAATGCGGCCCAGAGTATGGATAAAAAAATAGAGGAGAAAACTTGTTCAAAAATAAGATAAAATGCAAAATAGGCTGATAGACCGGCCATTAGCGTAGTAAAATATACACTGGCACCAATGCCTGCATATTTTATTTTTTCCGATTCAGGACATTCTGCCATAATGTCCTTACTGACGCCTGCAGCAAAATGAAATATTCTGGACATTTAAATAAATTGAATCATCTTAATATAATAAAGGTATCAAATATTGATTAAAAAAGTAGTTTTCTTCTTCTTAAGAAGCTTAAAATAGAATGCCCGGTTTTTTCTGTTTTTGGTAATTCTTCTTTTATATCTTGGTCCAAAATATAAAAATGAAGATCTATATTTTTTACGTCAAATACTGTTTTCCATTGGAAATGTAGCACCGTATTTTCATTACACTGCATATCTCTGAAACCATTCGATGGTATTTCCCCCCAGGTATTTTCATTTAAAATACCCATTTGTTCTGCTTCCCAATATAGTCGAAGGGCACAAGCAGGAGGAATGGCATAGTGAAATGGAATGTCGGGATGGGTACTCAAGGGGATAAATTCTTGTGAAGGGTCTGTGGCTATAAAGACAGAAAAGGTAATTCCTAAAGACGTTAAAGCCTTGATGAAAATTCTTTTTTCAGTTATTATATTATCATTTTTGGCTTGAATGCTAATTAAACAATCGTTGTTTATCTGTATTTCTATGCTCCCTTTGAGGGGTAACTCTATTTTTTGTGGATATATAATGACAGATTGAGCCTGTTCTACTTCCCAAAAAATATGGGTTTTTTCTCCCTTTTTAACCCACTCTTGAGAAGCATAACCAATTATTTCCGGTCTACCGCTTTGATGGACAATAAGTATTGCTTTTTCTTTAAACTTTTGGTATATCGCTTCTTCAAGCCTTAAATGGGTTTGAATATCAGTGTCAATGTAGTAGTCAATCCCATTTGAATTCAGCGCGATTCGCTTATCTATATGAACAAAATTGGCTACCTCTTCCGCCCCGTCTTCTAAACAATATAGTTCGCCGCCAGCCGCGGACATGCGCATAAGTGTGTTCGTTGTTTTAATTGATTTATTCCCATTTTCCATGATAACGATGAATTCAACAAAGATTCCCTTACCTTGAAGGTTATAAATGTTTGATGAAATTTCTTCTAGTACCGCATAAGGGATTATACCTACAATATGAAATTGACAAGAACGTAAGGCTATTTTAATTTTATTGGCAAAAGCGTCGAGCATAATTATGAATGCTTTCCTAACGAATGGGTTAGAATTGGAAAATTACTTATTTATTTTCGTTATTTTTAATTTTTGTAATAAAGTAATATTAAATTGTACTTTTTTAAAATTAATTTTTTTTTATGGCAGCTAAAGCCAATTCACTTATCCCTTTTCCTGGTTGCAGATCATTTTATGAATCTGAGCAATCTTCTTTTTTTGGAAGAATCAAACAAGTGGATGATCTTTTGTTACTGTTACATAAACATAAATTTATCGCCTTAACCGGTCAGATTGGTTCAGGGAAGTCCTCGTTCTTACAATCTGGTCTCATTCCTGCCCTCAGGAAAGGGCATAACGGTCTTGCTGGCAAGGAATGGGTAATCTGTAATACCAGACCGGGATTAGCACCCATTAAAAATCTTGCTTACGCCCTATCTGAAAATAATTTATTAAACCCCTCCGTTAAGTCCACACCAGAGCAACGTAAATGGATAGAGAAGAACCTAAACGAGGGAATTTCAGGATTAGAATCGGTGTATCGTCGTTCAGAAATATTTGGAAAGAAAAATCTGATTATCATTATCGATCAGTTTGAAGATTTGTTTTTGCATACCGATCGGTTTAATAATGCCGCTGTTCTTAATGAAGAAACCAATCAATATATTAATGCTATAACGGGCGCTAATTTTGCAGAAGATATTGCCGTCTATGTAGTCATTGCATTGGGTGCAGAAAATATTATTGACATTTCACCTTACCGGCGTTTACAAGACCTGATGAACCAAGGTCAATATCTATTACCAAGAATAAATAGTCTAGATGTAAAACGATTGATAGTCAATCCGTTGTCAGGCACAAACCTAAGTATTAGCCCTGAATCAATGGATTCTCTTCTTGAACAGTTTGGCTCAGATATGCGCCTCTTACCAAATCTTCAGTTCTTATTGTTTAAGATATGGACGACTTTTCAGCATACTTCCGTTGGGGAAATGGTTATTCAAACAGAAAATTTGACTGAAGCGGGAAATTTGCAACATTGCTTTGCTGTACATTTGGAAAATCATTACGACAGCCTCGATACAAGGCAAAAGCTTGTTTTTGAGAAATTATTTAAAGCCATGCTTTCAGAGGATTCTCTGGGCAAGCTTACTCAACCCCAGACATTAACTCATCTAAGCTCTATCTGTGAGGCTTCCACAGATGAAATTTCTTTTTTGTTAAATGATATTTCTGAAGGTGAAAGTAAGTTCTTAGATATTTTACCTCCCGATGTATCTTTGTTACATGGAAATTCCACCCATAGCTACCATAGAAATAGTCTTGTTTTTTTGAAAAATGAAAATATTTTTATTCACTGGGACAGATTTAGAACCTGGCTCGAAGAAGAGAAAGAATCCAGAGATATATATAAACGATTAGTCCAAGACCAATCAAGATATGATGCAGGAAAAACTGCCTTACTCAGACCACCAGATTTAGACTTTTTATGGAAATGGTATCAAAATAAACAACCTTCAAAAATTTGGGGAGAATTTCTTGTTCCAGGTTATCAAAATGCCATTGATTATCTGACTTTGAGCTATAATACTTATAAAAATGAGTTGTTATTAAAAGAAAATGCAAGGAAAAATGAGATAAAGCGATATCGAAGAAATATGTTAATTGGTGTTGTGGTTGGACTCTTTATCATATCTGTTGTTTCTATACTGGCAATCAATGCCAATAATGAAAAGAGAATTGCTGATAGAGAAAGACTTATTGCTATAAAAGCTCAGGAAGATCTGGCCAAAAAAAAATTAATAGCTGACCAATTAAACAGGGATTTATTTGAAAGTAAGGATAGTATTAATCAAATAGTTACGCAATTAAAAACAAAAGAAATTACCATTCAAAAACAAAATTCATCGCTGATTAAAAAAAGTAGTGATCTGGAAAAATCTTCCATTACGATAAAGGAACAATACAAAAATCTGGAGGCTCAAATTAAGGAAACAAAAGTTGCTGTTACTAAAGCTGAAATTGCTAAAGAAAAAGAAGTAGTTGCAACAAAAAAAGCAAAAACCAGGGAAGAGTTTAGCAATATTAAAAATCAACTTTTTCTTTTGGTGGGTGAATTTTTAGCAAATGAAAATCCTCTGGAACTAATACCAAAATTAAATTCAAAAGTTAATGACTATAATGAAATTTCAAATGAAGTCTTTGGAACTATACAGCCAAATAATACGCTTTTTCAAGTTTTAAATATTGCGACAACTAAATTAGAAGCTTTAAGAAATAGATCTTCCCAAATATTAAAAGCTACAGCCGGATTAAGAACTATTAGTAACCAAAATGGGAGCTTTTTATGTGGTGGAGATGATGGCTATCTTTTTATTGGAGGTGGTAAAAACAAGATGAATATAGGAGAACGTATCAGAGCAACTTTACCTTTAAAAAATGAGCCTATTGCACTTATTGCCACCTTTACTGGAGGAGTATATGCTATTAATTCTGGTAAGGCTCCAAATAAATTATTTAACTCATCAACAAATATGCCCGCTGTTGCTTTACTAAATTCGTTTAAAAACGGGGAATATTTACTTGCCACTCAAAATGAACTAGTGCTTTTCTCTTTGGAAAATGGAGTTATTTCTAAATCTATGCTTCGTGATAAATTACTATCAATTGTCCCTTTGAATGATAAGAATAAATTTTTATTGTCAACTCAAAAAGGGCTTTACCTATGGAAAACGTCAGGAGAAATTGAATCATTAATTCAGTTAGGAAATGGTGAATTTTCAAATCCTGTTTCTGCAATGACTTTATCAAGAAATATTATTTCTTTTGGATTTCAAAATGGTAAAATACTTTTGTATAATCTAAGTGAGTTTTTACAGAATGTTATGGTTAATCCTAAGGAAAAATTTGTTTTTCATCGGTCGGATATTACTAAAATGCTTTTTTTTGAAGATAAATTATTTTCTGCAAGTCTGGATAAATCTGTTTATTTCGTTGACTTGAAATTAGAAAATTCGGCAGCCTATGCAGTAAAATTAGTTGATAATAACAGCTGGGTCTGGGACATAATCATAAGAAAAGAAAATAATGGGGTAGATTTTTTATATTATGCTGATGAAAATGGCTATCTTAAAAAGTACTTTGTTAATGCAGATGATCAATTAAATTGGATTAATAATCTAGTAAAAAGTAAATGAATTAACGATTTTAATACCTTGTTATGTTTTATTTTAGAATTCTATCTTTCTCTTTCTTTCTTTTCCTAATTGAAAGGAGTTTTGCACAGACCACGCAGAAACCTGTTATTCATGGTAAACACTGGATGGCCATAACAGGTAAACCTTTAGCTGCCACGGCTGGTGCAACCGTTTTTCAACAAGGGGGCAATGCAGTGGATGCTGCCTGTGCTATGCTCGCGGCAACAGCTACCATGTGGGACGTCCTTAGTTGGGGCGGAGAAACGCAAGCCCTTATTTATAATCCTCATACAGGTAAAGTGATGGGCATTAATGCTTTAGGTGTTGCACCAACGGGTGCCACTCCCGCGTTTTATAAGTCGAAGGGTTATGATATCCCTCCCGCTTATGGTCCGCTCGCTGCCGTTACTCCAGGTACTCCAGGTGGATTATTTACTATGTTGAGCGAATATGGTACCATGTCTTTGGCCCAAGTGCTGAAACCTGCCATGCAAATGGCTGAAGGTTATCCAATGGAAACTTCTACCGCTGATATGATT
>BJGN01000113.1 GCA_014190515.1 Bacteroidota bacterium | reverse complement strand
TTGGCGAGTACCTCCTATTGCTCGTCAGCGGAAAAGTAATAGGCAAAATCAAGCATTGATGGAGCATCCGATTTGCAACTCCAAAACAGAATAATTCCAAGAAAGAAAGTAAGTAAAATTTTCATCACAAAAGGCTTGTGTTTAAAATAAACAAGGGGATAAAATACCCCCTTGTAACTTATTCTATAAAAAATATTATTATATTCCTCTGGCGTAGTTTTTCAATTCAGGAGACCATTCAGCCCAACCTTGAGCCCAGTTGGTAGTACCAAAGGCACCTTTATGAGGAACCACTGTAAAGAAAGAAGGCAGACCAGTAAATACTGCGCCATTCAATAAAGAAGAACCTGTGTTTGGCGTAGTTTTAGGATTAATAGTACCGAAGATTGACGCATCGATACCAGCATCTGACCATTTAGAAAGGATTGCATTGCTTTCTAAAAACCAATCTTCAGCTGCTTTGTCTTTAATATTAAGTGCCGTAAGCGTATATATACCATTAGAGAAAGAACCTGTTCCAGCACCTATACGGAAACCTCTTGGAGCATTTGGATGATTTGCGCCGTTAGCAGGTGAACCAGTAAATACCGTTCCTGCCGATCCGAAACCATTACCTCCCCAATTGTCCACACCTGCAACCACATTATTTTTTAATACCAATTCATTGGCAGCTGCATTGGCAGCAGTATTAGCACCATCGATGAAGATACCATTTGGGTAGCCAGTGAAGAAAGAATTATGAATTTTCAACTTATTATTTCGTCTAAGTTGTGCTGCAGATTGAAACTGTAAAGAAATAGGTGTTTCTCTTGTTGCTTTTGGACCGATAATAGTAATATTAGAGAAAGTACCAGATGTAAACGGAGCTGCATCTGAACCCTGACCATTATTATCTACTTCAAATCCATTAGAACCAGATTGATCCGCAAGGGTAGCTCCACGAACACCTAAGCCAAATTGAACAAATCCAGAGAAACCAAAGTCAACATCAAAGTCATCATCCAAACCTTTATAAGCAATTAGATACTTTGCATTTACTGTACCACCAAACCACTCAAATGAATCGTCTAATCCATAGGCACACATCACATATTCTATTTTTGTTTCCCTACCTACAGCACCTAAAGTAAGGGAGTTAACTTCCTGATTAGGATTAACCGGTACGCCTGCATACTCAATACGAACATACTTCAACGAACCTGAATTGTCATTATCATCCGGAGAAGTTCCGCCACCTGAGAATGCTTTGTAACCACCTTCAAGTTCAAAAACACCCCCTGGTTGGTTATTTGAAGCTCTTCCGCAAATCACTAAACCACCCCAATCACCTGGCTCCTTAGAACCCACAGCAGACTCAGAAGTAAATACTATAGGACTGGTAGCAGTACCTTCTGCAATAATTTTAGCACCTCTTTGAATGATTAAAGTACCTTTGGTTGCTTTTTCACCAAAGATGACAGTACCTGGCTGAATAGTCAATGTAGGACCAGAATTCTTTGCAGGAACATCAGTTACCGTGGGATCATTGCCCACTCTTACAAAACCTTTCAATTTGTAAATTTTATCAGCTGTCCAGGTTGTATTCGCAGTAATTACTCCTGTTACCTCAACGATAGGCTTGTTAGGGATCGCTGCAGTTGTGATAACAACAGACGCATCAGAAGAAGTAAGGCCTCCCTTATCGACTGAAGTAAATATGAACGCCACGTTATCTCCTTCTCTTGAAGTAGCAGGAATAGTATATTTAAACTCATACTTACCTGAAGTTACAATACCATCAAAAACCACATCTGGTGTTGAGGCATCTACCAAACCATTTTTCCTAATTCTGATTAAAGATAGCCCACCCGTAGCTTCCGCGCTCACTGTAGCAGTAAGTTGAGCACCTGGAGCACCACTTAGCGTGCTCACTGAAACAGATATTACCGGAGGTAATACAACTTCTTCTTTCTTGCAAGATAATACTCCGAGGGAGAAAATCGCCAATAGTGCAAGGCTTAGCCAACTACCGGACAAGAGATTTTTTAGACTGTTTTTCATAAAATTAAGCATTTAAAATTGGTTATTTTCTTAAAATATCGTAACTGAAACCTAGGCTAAACACAGCACCAGGTTGAAATTCCTGAATAATATTATCTGTTTTTACATCGAATTTACCGTCTAAATTAGCGTCCTGAAGAAAGATATTCTTTTGATTAAGAATATCTGAGACACCTAACTTGAGTTTGAATCGATCTGAAACTCTCTTCACTACGGTAAAATCTAATATACCTCTTGGCATCTGGTAAATATCCGGATAGGAATCAAATCCAACAAAAATGATATTCTTTCCTACTACATTATACAGCGCATTAATCTGTAAACCTTTCGCATCGTCCTTGTAAGAAATCGTTGAATTCACTATGTAAGGAGCCTGACCTTGTAAAGGTCTGTTGGAGGACTGACCAATAGCAATGGCTCCCAAAGAAACTTCTGATTTGATCAGCGCCACATTGAATATAAGATTGATTCTATCGATGAAAGCAGAATTTGTCAATCCATTAAGAGACTTTTTCACTTCCACCTCTACCCCATACGTTGTCGCCGACGCCGCATTCCCAAAAGTAAAAGCTTTAGCACCCTGTGACCCTGCTCCAGGAATAAATACGGTCTCTATAGGATTAATGAAGTACTTGTAAAATAAGGCAAGACTGACCGTTTCAGTAGCCTTTGGATAAGTTTCAAATCTAAAGTCTGCATTGTGAATAGTAGGCGTCTCAAGGAATGGATTACCTCTATTAGTAAAGTTAGTGTTAAAGTCGTAAAATCCGAATGGAGCAAGTTCTCTGAATTCCGGACGATTCAACGTTTCGCCATAAGCTAGTCTGAATAATGATTTTTCGGTAACGTTGTAACTGATATTGGCAGAAGGAAGAATCCTACTTACCGGATAATTGACATTAACCAGTTGATTGGTGAAGGTCGCAGAGTTCAGTATTTGAATGTTGTTTTCATAACGGGCACCAACTACTGCACTTATTTTTTTAGTCACGGGTATATTTACCATCCCGTAAAATGCGAGCAACTCATTAGACGCAGTATAGCTATCTGAAGGATTTGACTGCTCATCGATTCTAATCCCTGACTCAAAATTAATATTTTGAGTAGCGAACAGATCCCAGATATCAAGACGACCGAGAGCATCATTAAATCCGATAACCGGTCGCACATACCCAATATTTCTTGCTGCAAAGGACCTTTCCTTTTTCTCATAAAATCCACCTGCTTTTATCTCAGGAGCGAAATCAGGCAGACCCTTTATCTTAAGTATTTTTGATAACCCAAAAGAACCTGTTAACGCATTTTCAGTCATTTCTGAATAAAATCTTCCTAAAAAGTCAGAGACGGCCTGACCCGGAGGAATGTACAATTGTGCCTCTTTATTAGACACATCAATGTCCTTTCTATATCTTTTATAATCGGGTTGATCCCTGTTGGAGGTATTGTAACCAACCATCCATTCTACCTTCACAGTTTCATCCTTGAAAGTATGATTTCCCAATAATTGTCCCGAATAAATACCTCTATATACCTGATCGTAAGATCCAAAGGCTAAGTCGGCAAATTGCTGTGCTTCAAGATTAGTGCCGTACCTGTCAACGTATTGAGAGATAGCATTTTGATTAAATAAATTCTTAAACTCCAGTTGATGATTATCTCCGAATTTAAAGGCCCAGTTATGAAGCAATCCTGATCTAATAGATTGGGTATATTGCTGATCGTTATAATTGAAAATGATTGAGCGATTACCTGTTAATTTGTCTTGTTCATTGTAATCGGCACGGGCAATGCCGAAGTTAGAAAAGGAATTACTGTAATTAAGAGAGGTAATATTGCCAATCTTAATTTTGTCACCAATATCAAAACGGAAGGAACCAGTAACACCAATTCTTTGATCCAGACCAGCATCTCTTGTTTCAGGTTCCCAGGTATTGACCAGCGAACGACCCGCCTGAACAATCTCATTTCTTGATAACCTGCTGTCTCTAAGCGTTTTTGGGAAATTGGCGGGTAAATCTAACATTCCATTATTAAACCCAGTCCAATGGGAAGAAGATCTTTCCTGATTTATAAATGTATTAAAAGTGGTATTTTGCCTGTATTGAGTAGAATAATCAAGAGAGATTGAATTTTCCTCAGGAATACTTTTTGTAAAAATCTTCACAAGGCCTCCGGAAAATTCTCCTGAAATATCTGGAGAAGGAGATTTATAGACCAATATTCTGTCTAGTTGAGAACTTGGAAGAATATTGAAATTGAATGATTTCACATCCGCCTCTACGGAAGGAGCAAACGCATTATGTAATTGCACAGGATTATATCTGGGGGCTAAACCCCTGATTTGTACGAAATTATTATCTGTAATGGTAATACCAGGCACCCGCTTAACTACCTGAGCGGCATCTCTGTCTAAAGAAAGAGAGATTTGCTCGGCAGACAAGCCGCTTACCACTTGAAATGATCTGCGTATATCTGAAATAATGGCTATATTTGTATTAGTCTCCCTGGCAGCAACGATTGTTACTTCACCCAGGTTTACTAAATCTTCCTCGAGATCGAGATTAATCAGGGTAGTTTTATCAGAAATAACTTCAAGATCAGTAATCTTGATGGTTTTATAGGAAACGTAACTAATCGTCAGTGCATAAAAGCCAGGGTTAATTTCCTTCATTTCAAATTGCCCGTTAATATCTGTAACTGCGCCAAGATCGGAGCCATCAATCATGATATTAGCACCAATGATGGTTTCCTTAGTTAATTTATCAAGGATAGTTCCACGAATGGTACCCTTTTGAGCAGAAACAAAACTGATGGTAGTTAGAGATATAAACAACGCAAAATAAAATCTTTTCATAAATATGGGTTCTGTTAATTTTGGGCGAAATTAATCTGGTAGTATTAACTGATTATTTTCTCAAGATTAACATTAGGTTAAAAACCCACTTTGTGAGTCTTCATTTATTTTGAAAATGTTGTTTCGGGTAATTATTTGTGGGTAGAGTTTATAATTTTAGCTTCGATGTTAAATGAATGTTAATTAAATATAAATGTAAAGTGAAAGGGCGAATTTGATATTCACTATATTGGGGAAATCACGTTGTGACCCTGTGTTATCCTGAAAATCCTGATTCAAAATTTTTTACAGGAAATATTCCACAAAACCAAATACCTCCAAAATCTCCAGTGGAAATTATGCGCGCAAAATAACCAGTGTTGTCGGCACGGAATTCTATGTTGGAGTAACCTTTTGTCAAAAATAATTTCCATTATGTTTTGTCATACGTCCGAATTTATCCATAAATCCTATAATTCGGCCTTTTCCCACGCTGAAATACCCTTCTTTGATGCCGAAAAGACAACTCCTACGCCTATTATAGTTTTGTTGCGAAGTCGCAAACTATCGGCATAATGTCTATCTCTTATACACTGAATGGCCTCTTCGGCTGTTCCCTCTATTTTAAACTCAAAGAGAAAAATGCGGTCATTGGTGATAATCACCGTATCCATTCGCCCGGCCGGTGTGTGCATTTCAGTGCGTGGATCTGAACCTACCATGGTAAAGATCAAATGGATAATGGCATGAAAGAATTTTTCCTGATCTTTTACATAGTTTTGGTCTGGAACGGATTGAATTAGGTCGTTTATAATCTTAATAACGTTTTCCAGATTGTTTTCGGTTAAGGCTTCTAAAATATTAGGGCCATAAGGTACAGTTACCGGCGTGTGGGTGTATTCGCTCAATAAAAATTGTCCGAAGGCTTGTCTGACTTCCTTATTTGGATAATCAAGTATGAATTTTTCTGTAGGTGTTATTTTTTTGATGGTCAAATAACCCGTCTGCAAAAGCAATGAGGACAAATCTAATTCCTCAAATTTTTCAAGTCGAAAAGATTCTAAAATGAGGTTACTCACTTCTATTTCCTCCAATTTATAAGTGAATCGCTTTCGCATGAGTTTTATTAAAAAGGTAGGCGTTCCTGTTTCAAACCAATAATTGGCATACCGGCCATGCCTGAAGAACTTTAGGACTGAAAAGGGATTATAAACAAAGTTCTCAGCGTCCCAACTATACCCGTTATACCACAATTTCATTTTTTCCAGGGTCTCGGGAGGCATGACACTAAGGTAAGGAGCAAAATAATGCGTTAACTCCGTTTGAGTGTAACCGCATAAAGTAGCGCAGCCAGGGGCAAGAGTCAAATCATCCAAATGATTTAATTCTGAAAAAATAGATACTTTTGAAAACTTGGAAACGCCGGTAATCAAAAGAAAACGGATATTATTTGAGGCATTTTTCAAAATGCTGAAAAATTGTTTCAAAATATCCCTTTGTTTATTTGCCATAGTGAAATCGTAGGGATCAATATAATCAACGATCGGGCGGTCATATTCATCAATGAGAATGATGACTTGCTTACCCGTTTTCTCCACAACAGCTTCTATCAATTCATTAAATATGGTGCCGGGTAATTTTTTATACAGTTTTATCTTGAATTTTTTTCCTATATCCTTGATTGCTTCTACCAATGCTTCCGCGAGGCCGCCTTCATGTCCAATAGCATCAAAAGACATGCGGATGACAGGATAGGTATCGGTCCAATCCCATTTATCCTCAATCCATAACCCTTCAAATAAGGGCTTATTGCCCGAAAAAAGCTCGTTAATGGTATCCAGCGTTAAGGATTTGCCAAAGCGACGAGGGCGGGATAAAAAATATCCTTTGTCTATCGGTTTGCATATTTGATATATATATTCTGTTTTATCAACGTAAATAGCATTCCCATTTATAACAGATTTGAAATACTGCTGTCCAACCGGTAAATTAGGTAATTGGTCCATTTTCGTTTAATTTATGGCAATTTACGCCTTTTTTAGGTCAATTATGTTAATAAAGGTAGTTGTAGAATATTCTGAAAAAACCAAAGAAATTCTACTAATAATTAATTTTCATTTAAGCTGGAATCCGGGGGACTCAAATATCCATAACAAATCATAACCTTTTTTGCAAACAGGTAGTTCTTCTGCTAATGCTAAGTTGTTTTATTTTTTGGGTTTTAAAACTAAAAATGAACCAAATATTTCCTAAAATCAAAGAACACCTCCCCCAATCTCTCTGTCTGTAAATTACGGGCGCAGCAGCTATTGGTTTGAATCAGGATTTTCAGGATTTCGAGGATTATAAATAACGGCTCCGGTTTGATTCGGATAGTTGTTATTAGACGGTGCTTTCATTTCGAAGCCTCCCGCCGAAGCGTTACGCATCGGCGAAAAGAAGGGTATAAAGTAGTCATCTACAAATGACCCTTATGCTTAAACCAAAGACGTCCTCTCCAATCCTCGAAATCTTGAAAATCCTGATTCAAAACTAATGTTTTCCGGAATTATTCTCCCAATGTACCCATCACTTCATGCTAAACAAAGATTAAATATCAAATAATTGTAAGGGTGGTTAGCAAGGGGTTGACAATTTCAATATGATGAATAGGATAATTCCCTACTATCCAAATCTATATTTACAAGTGATTGAAGAAATTAAATTCTGTGTTATCCCTTTATATGTTACCACATTCAGTCCATTCTTCGGATTGCTCATTTTGGTACTATTTCCTTGAATTATTATGTTTTTATTGAATTTTTATCCTCCTTATCAGAACAATTCATTTTTCCTACCTTACAATATGAAGATTTTAAGGAATCTTTCGAAAACAGGCGATATTTCAATGAACATGAAGAATATTTGATTCATCGGGCCAGATGTCGTCATAACAGTGCCCTTCTAAGGGTATCAAAAAGTATGGAACTAAAAGATATCCTTACAGGTCATTCACCACGACACACCATTTCCCAACATCTTTCCCAAAATGATTTTAGTGACGACGAAATAAGACAAGTTTTAGGTCACAGTGCCGTTAAAACAACCAAGATTTACCTCAGAGAAAGAATCGGAGTATCCCCCACCATGAAAATCATGAAGAGATTTAATGAAACACATTCCAACAATTAACCTGAAAAGTGCTGCAGGGTTTGCTGCAGGGTTCGGAAAATATTATTAAATAAAACTAAAATTGTATATATAAATCATTGAATTTTAACCGAGTGGTCCCGACGGGAATCGAACCCATATCTAGTGTTTAGGAAACACTTACTACTTTATCTAAGACTTTTCAATCTTTTTACCTCAAAAATACGTTTAGTGTCCGTTAAATTAGTGTTTTGCAACACACGTTGCTAAAAAAATATTCCCAACTAAAAGAATTATTCAAAAAAGGTAAAAATTTTATAGCAAGTCTCTAAAATTAGGAGATAGTCTAAATTGGTTGTAGCTTTAAAGTCTTATGAAATAGCATACCAAATTAATATGCTAATTTAATCTCATTAAATAGTTCTACTTTCATAGGTTCTGTTGAAATAACATAAATAATCTTGGAAATAGATTATCTAACAACAGATTGGAAGATTATTTTTTAATCCAATAAGTATGAAATATTTTTCAGCAGGATTGTTATTTTGGACATTTAGTGTTGCTACTGCCCAAGTGATGCTGCCCGCTTATCAGGGAGTGTTTAGTAAACCTGTAGCTAATGTAAACAGTATTATTACCAGCGGCTTAGTTTTAAATTTAGATGCGGGCAATACCGCTAGTTATCCCGGCTCTGGTGCTACTTGGACTGATTTGAGTGGAAACGGG
>BJGN01000112.1:7888-9531 GCA_014190515.1 Bacteroidota bacterium | reverse complement strand
GAACCCTCGTTAAATCGTTCAAAATTACTTTTAAAATAACTATTAATTAATTCGCCGGAATTTTGCGCAGCGAAGGAAGGAGCACCGTTGCTCAAATGCTGGACAGGTGAAATATTTATTTTAGATCGGTCATAAAGGTCCCAGTATTTCTTTGGGGAAATAAAAGGAAGGTGCGGTTTTACAAAGCCAACGGCGTAGAAAAATCGTTTTTTCTCTTTTGCAAATTGGGACAGCATGGCCACTGCTTTTTTAGCGACGATACCATCTGTGTAAGCATCATCGGGTACATCGGCAGATTCTACAGCAGGGCCTCTGTTTTTTGAGAGAAATTCCACTAATTCTTCGCCATCCAGCCCCCTTGCTCTTGCGTCAACCTCTATTTTGGCCAATTTTGCCTTAGTTTCGTTTGATTGATACCCATTTGTTGGATTTTCATACCCTTTGGCATAATCAGATGGTTGTAATTTGCCATAACCCCCTGTAGGTACTGACCAGGAGGGAATATCCATACCTTTATCGACAGAACGTTGATCGAACATTTTTCCGATGGTAGCGGTAACGTAGCCATTTTCCCTAAAATACTGGGGAAGGGTAACAATATTCGGTACCATATCCCGAATTTGTGTTTTCAAATCCCAAATTCTGGTATAATCGGGCCTTTGTCCTGTAAGTAGACTTGCTCTTGTTGGAGCGCAAACGGCCTGTTGACAATAATTATTCATAAATACCGTCCCCATTTTGGCTAATCGATCAATATTTGGGGTAATCATGTGACTTTCGCCATAACAATTAAGGAGAGGCTTTAAGTCGTCCACGGCGATAAAAAGCACGTTTGGTTTAGCCTTCTGAGCAAAGATATGGCTACCAAAGAAAGCGATACAAACAGCGATTTGAAAAAATATTTTTGTCATTTTTAGTTAATGTGTTAGGTGTGTTTTTTGCGATTATAGACCAGTACCTTTTTTCTGTGCATTTTTTTTGTCCACATTACTTTTATGCCTGCCACTACCATCGGCATCATCCATAATGCCCCCTTCCGGATTAATGGATTTCAATACGGCAGAAAGTCTCGTTCGGGCGGATATAGCTATTTCATCTTTTGAGTCTGCGGGAATCAATATTTCCTCAAAAGGCGCATTTCGCATATCAAAAAGTTCATTAGCCCTATTCAACTTCCATTTATCCTCTCTAACGTACCATTGATTACCAAGTTCCATAAAAATCCATTCCCGGGGCGTTCCTTTTTCACCTTTGAGTTGAGGAGCAAAACTTTTCCCATCTAATATCACATTTTCGGGTAATTTAGCCCCTGTCAAGGCGGCAAGCGTAGGCATCCAGTCTGTTGCATCCACCAAATCATTGATAACTTTACCCGGTTTAATACCTGATTTCCAGTTTACAATCCATGGTACTAAGCTACCCCCTTCGAGCATATCTCCTTTTTTACCTGACAACTTTTTACCGTTTACAGTAGCTCTGGTAGCACCTTCGGCCGCTGTACCGTTGTCACCCATAAAAACGATTAAGGTATTTTCTCTCATTTTCATGCTATCCAATGCCTTAACTAATTTTCCGACCAGCTTGTCCATATAATTAATATTATCGGTGTAAAGGTCTTTACTATCGGGTTTACTATCTGGAGT
>BJGN01000112.1:0-7237 GCA_014190515.1 Bacteroidota bacterium | reverse complement strand
ATTAACGAATTAAACTTAGTTAAAATAAGTGAAAAATTAGGGGATTAATTTGGCATCATTAAGATTCCCAAAAAAAATTAAGCAGGGGTTTAATTATTTGAACTATCAACCCCTGCTTATTTAAAATTAATAACCGGGATTTTGTGCAATCTTTAATCCGGTATTAGTATCAATTTCACGTTGTGGAATAGGTAATAACAATTTATTTGCATTTACGTTGGTTTGTAACTGTGCCAACGTTGGCACAGGAGCAGGGTATTTTCCATAATGTTTGACATATTCCTTAGCAAAATGATCTTTCATTATTTTCTCCGCGGTAATCGTTGACATCGTCGTATTAAAACGCATTAAATCGAAAAAGCGTTGATTTTCAAAAAGCAATTCAAAACGACGTTCATCGGCGAGAGCTTGTTCAAAAAGAGCCACCGACGTCAACTTTGCAGAAATGTCAGGCAACCCCGCCCTGGTTCTGATTCTATTTATCAACGTAACACTTTCAGGGGTAAAACCTTTGGCTTCGGCCATCATCAATAAGATATCTGCGAATCGTAAAACAGGCCAATCGCCTTCACCATCATCTGTTAATACGATAGGGTGAACAAATTTTTTGACATAATACTTTGTGGTCCATAACGCCATATTAACGGCTTTCCTTTTGTCCGCTGCAATATGTGCAGAATCCAGTTCAAAAGTTGGATAATTATTGCCATCGCCATCGCCGTTGATGATAGCTGTGCCACTACTTACTGGAGCAAAATCGTTACCAAAGGTTGCACCCAATCCAAAACCACCTGCTTTGTACCTTACAGCAAAAAGGATTTCGGCATTCATTTCATTATTAATAGAAAAAACATCGGCATAATTGGGTAATAAATTATAACCACTGTTACTAATAACATCTTGAAGTTGAGTAATAGCTTCAGCTTTTTTGTTGCGGGTCAAATACACTTTTCCTAATAAACCCTTTGCTGACCAGGCATTGGCCCGACCGAGGCTTGGAGAAGAGGCACTAAACTTTGCTGAACTTAAAAAAGTAGAGGCTGTTTTCAAATCGGATTCAATCAGTTTATAAATATCATCTACGGAAGATCTGTTCACCGTTTTCGCCTCCTCCGCAGTGATAGGCTTATGAACCAAAAATACGCCACCATATAATCTGACCAAATTAAAATAATGATAAGCACGAATAAATAGGGCCTCACCGGCTACTTGTTTACGTTCCGCCTCTGTAATTGGGAGCGTATTAGTTGCCAGGGAAATACTTCCAGCTGAAGCGTCATAATTTACGCCCAAACGATCCAGGATAATATTTGTATTTCTAATATTATTATAGGTATTGAGCCAATAAGTATAGACAGATTGATGAATAGTTGCCGGAATAAACATATCCAGGTCACTTAAATCTCTGTTTGGTGCGCTTTGACTTCCTGGTGACCCCATTTTAGTATTATCACTTCTCAATTCTGTGAGTTGCCATTCGAAATACATGGGTCTTTGCAAACCGCTATAACAACCTACGAGCGCCACATTCAGCTCCTCTAAATTTGAATAATAGGTAGTAGCATTTCCATTTGATTGTGGTAATAGGTCAATAACATCATTACATGAAGTAAAGGAACCAAAACCGATTACACAAAGGATATATTTTAAAAATTTCATATTTGTAGATTTTTTAAATTAGAAATTCAAATCAAGGCCAAATAAAAAGGTTCTGCTCACTGGAAAACTTCCACGTTGATAACCATCAATGAGTGGTGTATTATATGGACCCGTTTGAAACCGTGATTCAGGATTCAGCCCCCGGTAGCCTTTTGCTGTTTTAAACCATAAATTTTGACCTGTCAGATAAATTCGCAACCCTTTTATACCCACTCGCTTTGTCAATTTATTTGGCAAGCTATAACCAACAAGTATCTCTCTTAAGGCCACATAAGAAGCATCTTCCACGACATAATCAGTTAATAGCCAAGAGAAACCATTGGAAGAATAGGGTGTTTGTCCATCTCCTGGAAATCCAGGGCTAAGCCATCTGTTATTATTGTAAGCTCTGACAGTACGTCTGATTTCCAGATAATTAGGATCGCCATTTATCAAAGAACCACCCTCTACACCTTGAAACATAAAACTCAAATCAAAAGCCTTGTATTTAAAATTGTTTGAAACGCCCCAGGTAAAATCAGGATAAGGACTGCCTATAACCGTGCGATCGTCCGCATTTAGGATACCATTTCCATCTAAATCGACTAATTTCAATCCACCAGGTACCAGCGCATTACTTAAATTACTTTTGATACCAGACTCTGTAATTTGAGCTTGCGATAACCAAACACCATCGGTTTTGAAGCCAAAAAACTGCACTAAAGGGTCTCCCACTTTATTTCTGTAAATTTCAGTCCTTTCACCCTGATTAAATAAAAAAGCTTCGGTGCCGAGCTCCAGAATTTTATTCCGTGTCCGGGAAATATTTGCAGAAGTTGTCCAGGTAAAATTCTCTGTGACCACATTATTACTGCTTATTTCAAGTTCGACGCCATCATTTTGAAGACTTCCGATATTATTCCAGGTTTGTGGAACGCCAGCAAAGCCCATGATTGCTTGTCTAAGTAAAAGCCGATCTGTTTTTGAACGATAAATATCAAATCCTACGGTAACTGTATTTTCGAGGATGGATAAATCTAATCCCCCGTTAAATTGAAAAGTTTGTTCCCAGGTAATATCAGCATTTGATAAAATATCTCTGGAAGGCACCTGACCTGTTGTTACTGTACCTGTTCCAGGTCCGAGGGGATAATTGGAAGCATATAATAAATCGACGAAGGCAAAATCAACAATACGGTTATTACCGGTAACCCCATAACTTCCTCTGAACTTTAGCTGGCTTAACCAGGAAATATCTTTTAGCAATTTTTCTTCACTGGCTATCCAACCGACAGATAAAGAAGGGAATTTACCCCATTTTTTACCTGGTGCAAAATAGGAGCTACCGTCCGCTCTATAGCTGGCCGAGAATAAATATTTATTTTGATACCCATAAGTTACACGACCCAGATAAGACAATAATCCAATTTGATTTTTTGTATTAAAGGTACCTACCTGGTCCTTTGTCAACGCCGTATTTAAGGTAGAAATATTATCATCTGCATAGTTCAGACCTATGGCCTGATCGGAATTTATATTCGTTTTCTGAGCTGTAAAACCTGTGAGAAGACTGATCGTATGTTTATTGATTACCTTTTTAAAATTCAGGGTATTTTCATTTAATAGATCAATAAAAAAGCGATTACTGTAGACACCTCTACTCACATCACCTGCTCTGTTTGAGTTCTTTTTTGCAAAATCCTGATTGGTTGTATAGGTGACATAAGCACTTGCCAAGGTTTTAAAATCTAGCCCTGGAAGTAAATTTATCGTTAAATCTGCTGCATTCTGAACCCTATAATCATTTCCTGTCAATGTTCTTGTTTCTGACACCGACCTTGGGCTATTTTGAGCACTACCAAAAGGGTCAACCAATACGGCATTTGTCCAGGGAGTGCCATCGGGCATAATACCGCTGTAAGTTCTTTGGTTAAAATGGCGGGGTTGCGCATAATCACCCGCTTTAATATCAGCATATAATGGATTACCCCTAACAAATTCAGCTGTTTTTTCCGTGTGACGCACTGGTAGCCAGGAAGGGAAGCGGAGAAAATCCTGAAGCTGTTCCGATGAACGCTGTCTTTGGCTAAAACTTGGTGCAATATTAACGGAAAGTTTCATGCGTTTATTCAATTGAGCATCTAACCTACTTCTAATATTATACCTTTTATATTCATTGGCGAAGATCATACCCTGATCATCTTGAAAACCTGCCGAGAAGAAATATTTTAAATCTTTACTTCCACCTGCTACACTCAGCTGAATATTTTTCACGTTAGCGTCTCTAACCAACTCCTTTTGCCAATCGGTAGTTTGTCCGTCTCTTAAAACCTGTTCAATGGCATAAGCTGCTTTATCAACATCCGTTGCCGGAGCAGCTTGTGTTACAATACTTGGATCTTTTGCTCTTTGAGCTGCTTCATCGTAAAGAAATTCAAGATATTCCGTACTTGTCATTCTGGAATATAACTTGTAAGGTTCTTTAAATCCATTAGAAACTTTAAGATTATATTTAGGTTTTTCTGCTTTTCCTGTTTTAGTGGTAATTAAAATAACCCCACTGGAGCCTCTTGACCCATAAATCGCAGCAGAAGCAGCATCTTTCAACACCTCTACTGATTCGACATCACCCATATTTACAAAAGCCAATCCGTCTGGAACAGGATGGCCATCAACCACCACTAAAGGACTTGAACCCGCATTGATTGAACTAACACCCCTGATAACCACTTTAGGATCGGTACCTGACTCACCCGATGTATTTTGAATTTGAACACCCGCCATTTTACCTTGTAAAGCCTGGTCCAAACGGGAGACGGGCAATTCTGCCAGATTTTCGTTTTTAAATTTTGCCACTGAACCTGTTACATCACTTCTTTTTTGGGAACCATAACCAACAATCACCACTTCGCTTAAGGTACCTGCGTCTTTTAAACTGATATTTATCAGTGTTTTATTTTGTATGTCAACTATTTGTGTTTCATAACCGACAAAGCTAAAACTTAGTTTTCCATTTTTTTCAGCATCATCCAGAGTAAGAGAATAATAACCATTTTCGTCTGAAAATGTTCCCTTACCGCTACCTTCAAGGGCTACGGTTGCTCCAACTAAAGCTTCTCCAGCCTCATCGGTAATGGTACCAGAAACTATAAAAGTAGCGGCGCCTTTTACCAAGCTAAATTTCTCATTTGGTAAAGTTTCAATAAAGGATGTTTTTGTGCCTTCCAATCTTTTCAAAATAATCATATTATCGACTACCTCAAAGGACAACTGCCTTGGGGTTAGTAGATTATCCAAAACAAAGGACAAAGATTTATCCACATATGTAGCATTTACCTTTTGATTAGATTGAATCAATTTTGAACTGAATACAAAGGACAATCTGACTTGCTTCTCTATCTGTTTCAGAACTTTTGCCAAACTTTCATCCTGGACATTCAGGTAGATTTTATGATTCAGATCTGTTTGGGCATCTGCTTCATTAGCATAATTGATTCCAACAATACAAAAAGCAAGCATAAATTGGATAATAGTTTTTTTCATTTCCTTAATAACGAATTCCTTGAGTCTCTTTTTTTTCATAAAATCTGTTGTTTATAAAAGTGGGTGAAATAGAATAAATGAACTGGTGTACAAAAGCATACGAAAATGAATTGATGTAAAAAGAACTAATCATTTACATCCTTTACTTTGAATGATAATTTGACCGTCTATCAATTCATATTGGGCTTCTATGGCCTTACAAATTATTTTTAGTTTTTTATAAAGATTCTGATCTGACAAAGGCGCAGTAACCGGACAATTTTTCAATAAATCAGCATCATAAATAATATGAATCCCATACGCATTTTCCAACACCTCAAATACCTCATTGGCAGGGGTATCATCAAAATTGAAGTCCATCTTTTGCTCCTCCTTCTCTTGAAAAATGATGATAGGCTCAGCGACCAGAGACTTCGTCAACTGGGCAACCTCTCTGTCATAAACCACTTTTTGATTGGGCGTTAGAATTAAGCCTTTAAATTTATCAGCTTTCTCGTCAAACCCTTTTTGGGCTGAAACTGAAACTTTTCCCGTTTTAACCTCAACGACCACCTGCTTATCAAATTTATTAGCCTTAACTGAAAAGCTTGTACCTAAAACCTTAGTGACCAACTCATTGGCATAAACTAAAAATGGTTTTTGAGGATTTCTCACTACGTCGAAAAAGGCTTCCCCTGTTAAGTAAACCACTCGATTATTTCCGGAAAAGGAAGCTTCATAACTGATGCGACTTCCTGCATTCAGCGTAACCTTACTGCCATCATTTAACAGTACAATTTGAGGATTGACGCCATTATTTATGACTTCAATTAATTTTGATTTATTATCAGTAACAAATTTATCATACAAATTATCAGTTTGATACCTTTCATACACCAACCAACCCAAACCAGATAAAAGAAGGAATGATGCGGCTAACCTGAACCAGGTCTGGCGGAAAAAGGCGATTTTTAATGGTTTTATTCCCGCGGAAAGAACGCCCGTACGCGCTTCTTTTTTCTGCTCTATCTTATTAACCGTATGTTGAATTAAGCTTTTGATTTCCTGATCGCTAATGCTCGGCTCTTCCACTTTAATAGCCTTCACGATGAGGCTGGCATCTTGAATGACATCCCATCTTTCGGGATTTTCGGAAAGAAATTGATGCCATTTTGCATTCAACTTAGGAGTAGGTGCCAAGACCCATTCCCGAAAAAAATCATCCAAAACTAAATCTTGAAGACTGCAATACTTATAATGCTCCATGTTGAAATAATAGGTTATTTATTCCACACAGAGAGGTATGTTACTATTTACATACCATTGATTTTAAAACTATTTTCAAATAAATTTTAACTCAGCACGAAATGAAAGAATAATAGTCCGAAATATTCAGTTTTCCAATTTTTCCTAATAGACTTGAAGGCCATTTGCAAAATATTAGAAACCGTTTGGGGGGTAATGCATAACACTTCTGCTATTTGATCTCGATGTAAGTTTTGAAAAAAACGGAGATATATTACTTCTTTTTGTCTTTGAGGAATATGAGTTAGCGTATCTTTAATTTGATTTGACAGGCGCTGCAGATATTCATTTTCAATGAAGGCATCTTCTACAGAAAAGGCAACCTGGAACAAGGGGCTTTCACCAGTGGGCATTGCATCGAAAGAGACGATATTTTTATTTAGGTGAATACGTCTTCGCAAGGAGGACATTAAATAAGCCTTTACCGATACATTTTTTGACAGGTGTTCCTTATGTTCCCAAAGGTATAAAAACAGATCCTGAATACAATCCTTAACAATTTCCGAATTTTTGGAAAATTTTGATCCATATTGGTATAACGTAGGGAATTGTTCCAACATAATGGCTTCGAAAGCTGAAATATCACCTTCCGTAAAAGCTTGCCATAATTCCAGTTCCCTTTGTTGTTCCATGATTAAAAGTAAGTTTTTTTTTATTCTTAATAGCATATATTATTTAAATGTAAGCCCGACGAATCATTAACTCATGATTTTATTTTATAAAGGTAAATATAGTGTCGCAAATAAAAATAAGCCTTTCTTATTTTTTGGTA
>BJGN01000111.1 GCA_014190515.1 Bacteroidota bacterium | reverse complement strand
TTTCAACACCATAAAACTGCCCGCAACTATTACAGTTCCAGCCACTAAAGAAGAGGGCACAAATGGAATATCATTATTTGTAATTATAAAAGTAGCAAAATTTGCATGATTTCCCTCTAAAAATACTACTAAGCCATATATGGCCAAAACATACATGGGTGGTAAAACGGCATTTGACCCTATAAATGATAATAACCAGGTGCCTGAAATCACTAAGGTAATGGCACCAATCAAAAAAAACAGGTAAAAAATCTGCATACTAAAAGCAAAATCTTTTAGCATACCCCATTTACTATCCTCTACTCTAAGTGCGGCTAATCTAGGTTGATAAATACCAAAAAGAGTACTTGACAGGGTATTAATAATGCTAAATAATTGAACCATCAAGCCGTAAGCTGCTGTTTCGGGCAGGGTAAGGTATAAACCTGCCAAAAACAAACTAAATCGGGTAACGGCAAAGGCACCAATTAATACTAATCCTAACTTACTGGCATTATAGCCCAGTATTTTAAATAGTTGAAATTTTTCTTGAAATGAAATTTGAAATGAATTTAACTTTTCAATAAGTTCTTTCTTAAAAAAATAAGAATGGGCAATAAACCTTTGCACAAATGGCATGATCAAACCTGCCAAAGTCACTCCCAAAAGGCCAAAATCTAAAAACAAGAAAATAAAAGCCAGAATAATATAAACTAATTTAGAATACAAAATCGCCTTCTTTGATTCCATAATTAACCCCTGACCTGTCAGTAATGCGGTATAATAGGCAAAATTCAAATTAAAAAAGGTAGCGAAAGAAAAAATGATCCAAATAATTAAGGTATTCTCCACTTTCACAAAGCCATCGGTTACCTGATACATATAGAGGGTGCCAAAAACCAACATGACTAACAAGACAATGAAGGCTAAAAACCTATAAAACAGCCGGGCAGTTTGTATCATATTAGACAGCAATCTATAATTTATAACAGATTGTGATTTAATAATTTGAACCCCTTCCCTTTTTATTTCTTGTGCTCCACTAAAAACATAGGATACATTTCGTCCAAATTGCGGGGCGAAACCAAAATCGAATAAGGCAACTAAGGTTCCAGCCGTCAGCATAAGATAATGCAAACCAATTTCTTCTGCAGTAAGAAGCCGAAGCATTAGCGGAATAATAATAATGCCAGAAAATATAGAAAATAGCTGAACGACAAATCCCCAGACAATATCTTTTTTTAATACCTTAAATGCCACGCGCTAGTTGTGTTAGTTAAGAAGAATAGACACACCTAATCGGGCGCTTAGATTAAAAGTATTATCACCATCTGCAAAGAAATTATTGGGATCTTTTGTTTTGAAATAGTACTGATAATTATAATTATCAATGCCTGTGATTTCAAAATGAAACAAAGCTTTTTTTACAGGAATGCTACCGTACAAGGTACCCCTCATATCTACCCAGGCTGAACGAAAATCCTTAATGACCCAATAGAAAAAGTCCATATTATGGGCATATCGCTCTGCCCTGAAACCAATTTTTTGAAGTCCTTTAACCCAGGCTAAATCTAAAGAATAAAGATTACTTCCGTTTCCAATACCTGCACCCAGAAATTGTCCTGAATGAGTATATCCTTGTCTAACATCCAAGTCCTGATACCAATCGTACCCTGATTGTATTCCACCTTGTAACAATCGGGTATCTTTTGACTTTTCGATTTGCGTTATTTCCACACCCAACTGGAAGGCATTCTTTTGAGACTTTCCAAAAGGTATGAATTTCTGAAATCCTAAAATATATGCTCTGGAAAATTCAGGAGACATTAAATAAGCCCAAGAACTCCATGTAGCTCTATCTCTGGCATATTCCACATAGAACTCTGCATTTTCTTCTTCAAGAACATACCTCGCGTAAAGGGTTGAAAATAAATTAGTTTTCAACAACCTTGGATTAAAAACCAGTGTTTTTTGATTATTTCGCCATTTTGCAAAAACGGGAAATAGTAATCCGCCCGTTTCCTTTTTTATATTACTCTTATATTGCTGAGCTGTTCTGGCCGCACCAACGAAAAAACCAGGTATCCATTTTGGTTGATATGAAAGGGTTGCGCCGTTCAAATATGTATTTTCCTGACTTCTTGGCCTGTAATAGGGGTTTCCTGTATAGTCACTGCTTAACCCATTAAAAGGTTCAAAACCAGATTCCCTTAAAAAGCCACTTAAGATTTGAAATTCGAAAGAACCTATGGGTGTTTTAATGGGCTCTTTGGAATGGATGGTAGCATGCAAAAAGCCAGGGGCTGTATTAGATAATAACAAACTATTGTAACGACCGGGACCCCACCATCTATTTTCAGACGAAATACCTGCTGCTATCGATCCCAACTTAAATAAAAAATGACTTTGGCCCCAATTCACTTTGCGATAAGGTTCCAAACCAAAATACTCGGGATCATCAATATTGGCCATGGTCAACCCATAAAATAAAAAATAAGATGGTCTAAATTTAGGTGCACCTTCATAACCCTGATGTTTTTTATTTTCAGCTGAAACAATTTCGGGCATAATCTGAAATGAAAAATACCGGTGTCTTACCGCTAAACCTGCACTTGCATAAACCTGATAGCCAGTAGCTGGAATCATTAAGCCGTCATTTTTACTGTCAGGATGAACAGTGGTATATTGTTGCTGAAAAACAAGAGGCATTAATTCCCATTTCAATCCTTTTTTAATAGTATCATTCAGATGAAAAGGGAGACTTAAAAAAGATCTGTTCTGATCACCCCTGCCCAACAATTGCTCTCGACGATAATAATCTTTCCATTCCGGCACATTTAATATTACATTTTGAGCATATAATGAAACACTATTTATAATCCCTAAGGAAATAATGGTAATAATAATATAAGTATGATATTTTAAGTAATGGCGACTATTCATTTTTTAATTCTTTGATGGTTTACTAAGGAAATAAGCTACCTGTAATTCTGCTAATAAATTGTATTTTCCTTTTCCTTTGAAGGTGCTTATTCCATTTTCATCTAACTTGGCAGTATACTTATGCCTGTAATTTATACTCCTTACATTTCTTGCTGTAAAGTGAAATAAAAACCGATTAAAATCCCAGTCAATGACTGGGGTCAAACATAAATCAACCCAACGAAATTGCATTATACCAGGCCATTGGCCATCGCTGTAATCTGCTTCATGTACTCTTCTGTCCGCTACCAATCCTATCCTTTTCATTCCCTTAATCCAACTGACTTCAAGAAGAGACTGACTTCCTCCGGAACCAACCCCAGCACCAATGTATTGTCCCTGAAGGGTATATCCGTTCAAGTTACCATAGGAATATATATCAGCAGCACTAAAAAGTCCGTTATTCCTGTTCGCGGTCATCAACGGAGCCCTTAGGTTTGAAATTTCTACATTTAATTGAATAAATCCATTTTTTTCACCAACTAATGGAATTAATTTTCTGAAACCCCACAAATAAACCCTTGAATGGGCGTATTCCAGGATAATATCGCGAAGATCCCAGTTATGGTCTTCCTTTCCGAATTCGAAATAAAATTCAGCGTGTGATTTAGGCAAAAGATATCTGGCGAAAACAGAAAGAAGTTGATTTCTATTTATTTTATCCTCAGCTGTTCCCCCAACTGACACTTTTGTTATACCACTTAAGACGGGAAGATACCCACGCCAGGAAGAATATTTTTCAGGTTGTTGTAAAAAACTTCGGGTCAGACCGCCTGACAAACCTGGTAAAAACTTTGGTTGGTAAGAAATCATACCACTATTCAGATATACTTTTTTAACCGATTTATTAGTAAATTCCGATGGACGCAAATAGCCCCCAATGAATTCAAATTCAAAATTTCCTATGGGGGTAACTAAAGGTTTTCTGGTTAAAAAAGTGGCATGTAAAAAACCAGGGGCGTTATTGCTCATCATGATGGCATTATTTCTACCAGGTCCCCACCAAATATTCTCATTGGAAACACCTATAGCCAATGGGCCAAGAGCTAATTTTACACTAGATTGGCCGAAGCCAAATTTTTTATATGGATCATTACCAAATTTAACTGGCACATCAATACTACCCATAAAGGCTCTGTACAAATTATTATTATTTGGTCCGTAATAAAAAGATTCCTCCTCAAAAGACGTATTCTGAGCAAACACATATTCAGGCATTGCCTGTATTTCCAAGGGTCCAGCTTTTAAAAATACGCCTGCACTCCAATAGGTTTGAAAACCTTTGGCAGGAATCATTATACCATCGTTCATACCATCAGGATGGCGGGTGGTAAATCTTTGTTTTGAAACAATGGGTAAAGGAGTAAAAGAAAAGAATTTATTCTTTACCGTATCCATGTTGACTCCTAAATCAAAACTAAACATACTTCTATAAGACGCAGGCCAGAGATTTCCTGATCTTGTCGTCGGAATAATTCCGGCAAGCTGACCTCTTTGAACCATCTCTCTTCCCAAAGGGACATTCATTGGAAGGTTTTGCGCAACTAGTATATGTAAAAAACATAATTGGAAAATTGCAAGTAAAATTAAATTAAGATTCTTACCCATATTAATTTCTTATTATACTTCTTAAACTATAAGTCAAAATTAAACTTTTTTTAATTTTATCCTTTTAAATTAAAGTTTATTTATTCGTATTTATCTAAATCATGGAACAATGAAAGCAATTTTCACCGTATTGGTGCTTCTACAGGCCATGGTATTCCATGCCCAGGTAAAGGATATTGATGGAAATGTTTATAAGACAATAAAAATTGGCTCACAAATATGGATGGCTGAAAATCTGGCAACCACTCGTTTTAAAAATGGTGATTACATCTCCCCTATCATTGAAAACAATCAATGGAGTCAGTGGCACTTGCCGGCATGGACTTTTTACCCTTATGAAAAAGGACCCAATCCGGCAGGTAAACTATATAACTATTATGTAATTGAAAGTCCTAAAGGCATCTGCCCTAACGGTTGGCATGTACCGTCTGATAAAGAATGGAACAAACTTGAAAATTATCTTGGTGGCAGATCTATAGCTGGTGGAAAGTTAAAAGAGGAAGGATCTCTTTTCTGGAAAGAGAAAAATGAAGTTTCAACCCTCATCAGTGGATGGAATGCATTACCCGGTGGAAGTCGTTTTCACGATGGTACTTTTTTTGGCTTCGGTATGCTTGGCAGTTGGTGGACGTCTACAGAATATGGTAATCAACAGGCATGGAGTAGATTCATTTATCATTTCGATAAGGACATAACAAGAAACGCCAGTCTTAAAACCCTCGGTTTTTCCATTCGATGTGTGAAAAATGACGATCCAGTTATGTAAACCTTACTATCCTTTATTTTTCATTACCAGGTAATTGGCCAAAGCAGCTAAGCCCAAAATAATGAACAAAAACAAATCTATCCCCAAGCCGCCTACTTTAAGGGGTAAAAATTTCGCTTGTGCCAATAGAAATGTAACTATTCCTAAAGCCGTTAACCAAACCATGAACGAACCTTGAGGTTTATTAGTAATAAGTCCCAATAAAATAAGCGGTCCTGTCATTGCTGTACCTGCAAAACTTACCCTTGCTAATAAAACCAGCTGATCTGAACTAAATAAGGAAAAAAGAAGAGCAGAAGCTGCAAATCCTAAAACGGCCAAACGAATGGTTATCAAGGACTTCCTTGCTTTTTCGCCTAATAAGCCCCTCAGTTCATTCCCTAATGCAAATAACTGGGAATCAGCGGTTGACATCGCTGCGGCAAAGAGTCCAATGACTGCAAAAGCACCTATAATTGGTGATTGGTCTTTGATTAATGCCTTTCCAATAAATTCTGCGGCAGTGGCATCCGGATAATTAATGGCTCCATAAAAACCAATTAAAAGGGTGGGGAAAATAACTAACATAGCAAAAAAGCCAACGGCTACTGCCATTTTATTCATCGCTTTGATGTCTTTCATGATGACCAAACGGGTAGAAAGTTGTGGTTGGGTAACGGGAATCATCATGATGGCAATAAATGAACCAATCAAAAAGGGAGAGGTTAATAAACCTTTAGGACCGGGAGTGGAGAGTAATGCCTCATTTTTCAATGCTAATTGACTAAACATTTCCGTCCATCCACCCATATTTTGCAAACAAGCTACGCCAATGATCCAAACAATAATAAGTAATGAAGTACCTTGAACAAAATCGGCATAAACAATGGCTTTCAATCCTCCAGCAGAAGAATATAACAGAACAAAACCTACAATTCCCAAGGACCAAAGCCAGGCAGGAATATTCAGGTTCCCAAATCCTAATTCCAAAAAGGTAGCAACTCCTCTGATTTGAATGGCAACATAAGGTACTAGAAAAATAAAAATGGCAAAGAAATAAAGGTAACCTGCCCATTTGATGCCATATATCTGCTGAAGGAGGGAGGACATACCTCTAAATTCAATAGAAGCTACTTTTTTTCTTAACAGATAACCAAACCATATAATTAAAAAAACCATCCCACCATCGGAGAAGGCTAAAAACATCCATGCCCCTACCCCATGAACTCTTGAAAAATCGGGCATTCCCATTAGTGTGAATGCACTGAACAAAGTCGCTGAAAAGGTCATAAAACCGAGTATTAACCCGAGTTTTGAACCAGCCATTATGAAATCTTCCTGTGATTTCACTTTTCTTTGGGAGTACCAGGACAGGAAAATCAATATTCCAAGATATAATAAACCTACAATGAGCAACCATTTTTGCATATACAATGAATTTTACATTAAAATCAATCAATTATCCGATGAAAAATCACCTTTATCTCCCCTTAATCTTCCAGCTATAAAAGTGAAGAAAACCAAAATTATGGTAGCCAGGATATTGGTCCATAATGCAAATGGCATATTAAATAAAGTTGGATTAACCTTATCCTTCACCAAAACAAGCGGTGAAAAACTGATAATTACAACCAGCAGGGATAATAGGACGAGCAAATTATAGTACACCCGTCTTCGTTTAGTATTTGTACCTGACATAATATGAATTTATTTATAACCTTTGAATATGAAGACCTCCATCCACCTTAATTGCCTGTCCTGTGGCATAAGGCATATTTCCCTGTGCCAACATGGCAGCCACTTTACCTACATCATCAGGCAATCCCCAACGACGTTGCAGACTAATTCCTTCCTGAAATAATTTATCGTATTTTTCTACAACTCCAGCGGTCATATCGGTTTTAATGATGCCTGGTTGAATCTCATACACAGGAATATCATATTCCCCCAAACGGGTGGCCCACAATTTTGTAGCCATAGCAATTCCCGCTTTGGAAATACAGTATTCCCCTCTATTTATGGAAGCTACAAAGGCGGAAATAGAAGAAATATTAATGATACTGGCCTCAAAGAGAGGATTTACCACCTTCTTTTCCACAAAATAATTGGCAAAAAGCTGGGTTAAAAAATAAGGGCCTTTAAGATTAATTTCCATCACTTCATCCCAATTTTCTTCTTTGGCGTGTAAGATATCTGCCCGTTCACGGGGAGCAATACCTGCATTATTAACTAACACATTTATGGAACCAAAATGAGACAGGATTTTATCTAACATAGCCTTTCTATCTTCCCTTACGGCAACATTTCCCTGAAAATAAGCTACATTCACCCCCAGATTTCGAAGTTCTTCCAAGGCATCAGCCACATCAACTTCGTTTCGCATCCCATTTACAGCAAGATTTAAACCAGCTTTACCCAACGCTAAAGCGACACCAAAACCAATACCTCTTGTTCCACCCGTGATAAAAGCTATTTTGTTCATTTCAAAAATTTATAATTCAGGTAAATTTACCCAAGTCCTTTTTTTCCAGCTTTCCAATCCCTTTTCAGCCAACTGAACACCTTTGGCACCCGCTTTCAGATCCCAGGGAAAAGGATCATTTCTTACAATATGCTTTAAAAACAGCTCCCATTGAGCCTTAAAAGCATTGTCATAAAATTCTTGTTCCGGCATTTTATTCCAACCATCATAAAAAGCGATGGGATTAGGAATATCCGGATTCCAAACGGGTTTAGGTGTATTGCCGTAAGGTTGGGTCCAACAATCTCTAAGTCCGGCAACGGCAGAGCCCTTCGTTCCATCTACTTGAATCATTAACAGATCATCTCGACGTACGCGCGTTACCCAGGAAGAATTAAACTGAGCCACAACGCCTCCTGCTAAGGTCATGATAGCATAAGCAGCGTCATCAGCGGTACATTTATAGGTGTTCCCTTTTTCATCTACCCGCTCAGTGATATGGGTCGCCCCTAAACAAAAAACGCCTTCTACATTGCCGAATAAATTATCCAGGACATAACGCCAATGACAAAGCATATCGACGATAATACCTCCATCATCTTCTTTGCGATAATTCCAGCTTGGCCGTTGAGCGGGAATGGTGTCACCTTCGAAAACCCAATAGCCAAAATCACCTTTTACAGATAAAATTTCACCAAAAAAGCCCTGTTCAATGAGTCGGTTTAACTTTCTTAAGCCAGGCAACCAAAGTTTATCCTGAACAACCCCATGTTTCACTCCTGCCTTTTCACAGGCGGCATAAAGTTTCAATGCCGTATCAACATCTGTTGCCACTGGTTTTTCACAATAAATATTTTTACCTTTTGCGATAGCCGCTAGAACATCAGCTGCTCTTCTGCCTGTTGTTTGTGCATCAAAATAAATGCTATAGTAGGGATCATCCAACACGGAGGCTAAATCGGTTGTATATTTTTTTACACCAGAAACAGCAGAAAGCTTTGCCAATTTAGCGGCATCCCTACCTACTAAAATAGGGTCAGGCATAATGACCTCACCATTTCCCAAATCAACGCCACCTTGCTTTATAATTTCAACAATAGATCGCATTAAATGCTGATTGGTGCCCATTCTACCTGTGACTCCATTCATAATAATCCCCAAACGATGTTCTTTCATATTAACTATGTTTTAAATAGGCTAATTTTATTTTATCCAGATATTCATTTTGATCCATAGCCCAATATTTATCTGAAAAAATTTCTACTTCATTAAATCCTGAAAAACCGGCTTCTTCTACCCAGCTTCTAATTTTCTTTATGGGAATACATCCATCACCCATCAGTCCTCTATCGGTTAAAAAATCAAGGGTTGGAACGTTCCAATCACATATATGAAAGGCAAATAGGCTATTATTCTGACCGCAACGGCGAATTTCAACCTCCAGATTTGGATCCCACCAGATATGATACACATCGATAGCCACTCCAACCTGAGGCGAGTTAATGGCCTCCACCAAATCATTTGCCTGTGCTAAAGTGTTTACCGCTGATTTATCACCGGCGTACATTGGGTGCAAAGGTTCAATAGCTAGTTTTACACCCGTTTCAGTAGCCAAGGGTAATAATTTTTCAATCCCTTCCTGAATTTGTTCCCTGGAAGTTTCAAGAGATTGCCGGCCATCAGACCCGCAAACCAGTACAATTAAAGGAGCACCTAAAACAGCCGCATCCTCTATCAGCTTCATATTATCCTCTTTCGCCATTACCCTTTCGGACGCATTTACCGAAGGAAAAAAACCACCCCTAACCCGGTAAACAATTG
>BJGN01000110.1 GCA_014190515.1 Bacteroidota bacterium | reverse complement strand
CGCCGGCGTAGTAAAAATCTTCCATGAAATATTCTCCGGAAGGTTGTAAATTCAGCAATAACGGAATATCCTTTGCCAAATTATTCATATCATCTAAGGTTAAATCGACGCCAATACGGCCCGCGATAGCCAGTAAATGCAGGACAAAATTAGTGGACCCACCAATGGCTGTATTCACAATAATCGCATTTTCAAAAGCCTCTCTGGTTAATATTTTTGAAAGAGTCAGATTTTCCTTTACCATTTCTACAATGCGCATACCAGAATGATGCGCTAATACTCTTCTATTGGAGTCCACAGCCGGAATGGCAGCATTTCCAGGCAGGGTCAGACCCAGTGCCTCCACCATACATGCCATAGTTGAGGCGGTGCCCATAACGCCGCAGTGACCTGCACTCCGGCACATGCCCGCTTCCACCTCCTGCATATCCTTTTGAGTAATCTCCCCCATCCTCTGGGCTTCACTGAAACGCCATAAATCGGAAGTACTGATATTCGTCCCTTTATATTTTCCTGTTAGCATAGGACCTCCACTCACCACAATGGTTGGAATATCAACGCTGCAAGCGCCCATAACCAAAGATGGCGTCGTTTTATCACAGCCACAAAGTAAAACCACTCCATCTAAGGGATTTGCGCGAATACTTTCCTCCACGTCCATGCTTACCAGATTTCGATAAAGCATGGCGGTAGGTTTAATTAATGTTTCCCCTGTTGACATAACGGGAAACTCTACGGGAAAACCTCCGGCCTCGTAAATGCCATTTTTAACTTTTTGTGCCAATTCTCTGAAATGCGCATTGCAAGGCGTCAATTCGCTCCATGTATTACAAATACCAATGACTGGCTTACCTTCAAAATGATGCGCGGGTATCCCCTGGTTTTTCATCCATGCCCTATAGATGATTCCATCCTTACCTTCCCTGGCGAACCAGTTTCTACTTCTCAAATTATTTACTTCCACGGATATTATTTTTACTCAAAATAATCTTTTTCCGTCTTATTTACAATTTTTTTGAGGCGGGAACTAAAATTTTATTTAAAATATATGAAACAATCATGACTAAACTACATCCAATGAGATTCAACCATAGATAGCCAATATTTACCACAATATCTTTCCCACCAATAGAAATAGGTGTCCCCGTTTCATTCAGATAAAATAGAAGAAGGATGATTAATTCTGTGGCAATAGCTGCTATAAAAACAGCTTGACCCTTTACCACTTTCATAAAAAAGCCTACTAAGAATATGCCCAGAATGGTGCCATAAAAAAGGGAACCAACTATGTTCACGGCCTGAATCAGATTTTCAAATAATCGGGCTGAAAGGGCAAATAAAACGGCTAAGGCACCCCACAATAAGGTAAATGCCTTGGAGACAAAAAGATAATGTTGATCCGTTTGGTCTTTCACAAATGACCTTTTATAAATATCAATAACAGTGGTGGTTGCCAGAGAATTTAATTCAGAGGAGGTGGAGGACATGGACGCAGAAAAAATAACCGCTAAAAGCAGTCCGACAATACCTACGGGAAGAAAATCGCGTATAAAAGTGATAAAAACATAATCTGTATCCTTTATAGACGCTGCTGGCAATGCTTTTTTAATAAGGGTTCCAGCTTCCACTCTTAACTCTTTTTCTTCCTTCATCACCTGATTTACCTGCGCTTTTCCCGCGGCAATCATTTTTTCGTCTCCCGTTTTTAACTGGCTGATATATTGGTGAATCACCTCCTTCTTTCTTTCAAATAAGGTTTCGTGTTCTTTATTTAATGCCTCATACTGAAGGGCATAGCTTTCATTTTTCTTTATGGCATTGGTATTCCCCTCATTAAAATGTAAAGGACTTTTATTGAATTGAAAAAAGACAAAAACTAAAATACCTACAAATAATATCAAAAACTGCATGGGGACTTTTAGTAATCCGTTAAACATAAGCCCCAATCTACTTTCCGTCAGCGTTTTTCCCGATAAATACCGTTGCACCTGGGATTGGTCGGTACCAAAATAACTTAAAAACAAGAAAACACCTCCAATCATCCCTGACCAGAAAGTATATCTGTTGGAAAGATCCCACGAAAAATCAACCACTTGTAACTTATTCATGGAACCGGCAAATCTCACGGCATCGGTAAAACCTACATTCTCAGGAAGTTTGTAAACAAGTACAATGGCAGCGATGAACATACCAGCCAAAATAATAACCATTTGGTGAAATTGGGTAACGCTGACTGCTTTTGTACCTCCAGAAACAGTATATAAGGTAACGCCTGCTCCCAAAACCAGTATAGTCAGGTTTAATTGCCATCCAAGTATGGTGGAAAGGATTATGGCTGGCGCAAATATGGTCAACCCTGCCGCTAATCCCCTAGAAATCAAAAATAAGATAGCTGTAAATGTTCTTGTTGCTAAATTAAAGCGCCCTTCAAGATATTCATAAGCCGTATAGACTTTTAACTTGTAATAAATGGGCAATACAAAAACAGATAAAATGACCATAGCTAATGGCAGACCGAAATAAAATTGGGCAAAACCCATGCCGTCTTCATAAGCCTGTCCAGGTGTCGATAAAAAAGTAATAGCACTTGCCTGAGTGGCCATAATGGATAGACCAATTGACCACCATTTTAGATCGTGATCTCCCTGGAGATAACTCTGCGTCGTATTAACATGTCGTGTTTTCCAGATACCATAAATGATAATGCCAGCGATAGTTCCTACCAGTACAATCCAATCGATTAAAGCCATGATGACAATGTATTTAAGAGAAAGCTTTCGTGAATAAATAAAACAGAATGATGAGCAGGGCATGGAAAACTAATACAAACAGATATAATTTATTCCACGTTCCCAATATGGGTGGCACATCCTCGTTAAATTTTTCAGGAAGTGACGATTCATTTTCGGTATTCATCATGGCTTTATTTCTTTACCCATTGAAATCATATTTGCGAATAAGCGGAAAGCGCCTGGTACCCCGGCAGGTAATTCTCTAAAGAAGGAAAGACCGCTGTATATGTAATAACCTTTACCATATTTTGCAACCAAAAGCGCACCATCGATAGGTTTTTCCCCGGGATCGTTAAACCTTAAAATGGGTGTAAAAGCGGAATCCCATTTTCCAGGGAAGTATAAACCCCTTTCTTGTTCCCAACCTTTGAAATCGTTATCGCTTATTTTATTTGGAAAATTTAACATGCTATGATTAGGGACCAACAACGTTGCAGGGGCATCTTCGTCTGTAATTCTTTCACGGGAAAGCGTCATTGGGAAAGGAGCTAATTCCTTTTCCGTTACCTTTAAATCGCCCGTTGTATTATATTGAACAATCAGATTACCTCCATTTTCAACGTATTTGAATAGTGCTTTTTGTTTGAACTCAATACCTTCAACGGTATTATAAGCTCTCACACCCAAGACCACGGCATCAAAAGATTTCAGATTTTCCTCCGTCAGATTATTTACATTTAACATCGTCACCTGGAAACCCATTTGGGAAAGACTGGCTGGCACCACGTCACCTGCCCCCATGAGATATCCTATTTTATCTCCTGATTTTTCCAGGTCTATACGCACTAATTTTGCATTAGATGAGAGCAAAACAGTTTGTGCAGGTATGTGAGCATGCTTAATTATCAGTATTTTTTTGTCATACACCTCACCGTCCGCTTTCATCAAAACACGTGCATTTCCCTCTGACTGAAACGAAGGAGGCGTTACCCAAAAGGAGAGTACTTTCTCCTCTCCTTTCCTTCCAAATTGAACCTCTTGTTCTTTAGGTGAAAAAGTCCAGCCGTTTGGAACATCCAGCGTAACCACACCTGAAAGGGTTGACTTGTTTGCCTTCACTACAACCTCTAATCGTTGACTATCTCTATTAGCAAATACATTGACAGATTCCTGAAAACTACCTGTTATGGCAGGAATAATTTCGAAAGGCTGATAGACTTCGCCTGCCACCGGATCATCTATTTTATACACAATATCAGATTCCAGTGAAAAAGGTATGCCCTCAATCAGATAATTTGCCTTTATTTTTAATGACTTTGGTGTTTCAGGTAAACCTCTTAATTTTTCGTCGCTTACGGTATAAACGCCTAAATTCCATTGGTCAATCAACCAGTACGGACTGGTTAATTGAATGTTCTTAGGCACCTGAATTTGCTTTGATAATTTAAAAACCTTATTATTTGCCAGCTCCATTCCCATTACAGTATCCATGCTTGTTGGTAAAACCTGTAATGACTGCAAGGTAACTTTGACCGGGCTTCTATGAATAAACTCTAGCTGAACTTTGATATTTTCACCTGGGGTAGCTGCAGATTCCATGGCTACTGCCTCCTGAAAGAGACCTAAAGATTGCTTGATAATGAGCTTAATATCTTTTAATTTTTCTCTCTTCCAATAACTATCCTGTAATTTTTCCAACTCTTTTAAGGCCAATAGTAGGTCAGGTAAAACGGTGTATGGTGACTGCATGGAGAAATTACTTTCCACCTTTTTTAATAAGGCGCCCACCTTTTCCGCACCCTTCACCCTACTCCAGGTAGTATTTATACCTGCGAAAAGATTATTATTTTCAGGTAAATCACCTTTCAATAATTCCAAATATTCTGTTTCCGACCCTCTTACACCTAAAGAACCAAAGCCCTGGCTTTTGTGCATACTCCGGCTTTCGGCGGCAATTTCATTATTTGATTTACCCAATAAAGGATAATAAACGCCTACTTCAAATTGAAGCAATTTACTCTTATCTGCTTCGTCAAATGCCTTTTGACTTCCGTAAAACCACCAGGAAGTATTAAAAAATAATCTTTTGGGTTGCCAAAGAGGTAAACGACTCAACTGATTTGGAAAAACCTTTGGATCGGCAGCCATATCAAATGCTTCAACACCCAACATAGCCGAGGCAGTATGATGACCATGCGTTTTCCCTGGGCTTCTATGATCGAACCTATTAATGATAATATCAGGCTGCCAATACCTTATCACGGCAATTAAATCTTCCATGACTTTCTCCTTTTCCCAAATTCTAAAGGTTTCGTCCGGGTTTTTAGAAAATCCAAAATCATTTGCCCTGGAAAAAAACTGTTTTCCCCCATCTATTTGCCTGGCGCCCAATAATTCCTGGGTTCTTATTAAACCTAACAATTCTCTTATCTCCGGGCTGATTAAATTCTGGCCGCCATCTCCTCTGGTTAATGACAAATAGGCCGTGTTTGCCTTTCCGTGATTTGCGAGATAGGTGATGAGCCTGGTATTTTCATCATCGGGGTGAGCAGCCAGATAAAGGACTGAACCAAGGAAATTAAGTTTCTGAATTTCATGGTAAATTTTAGCTGAATTCCATTTCTCAGGAGCCTGCGAATAAAGACCATTAAAAAGAAATAAAGAAAATAAGGATAGTAATAAGGATAGTTTACGCATGGGTGATTACTTTTACAACCTCAATATTACAAAATTTTATGTTAAAATCAGACCTGAAAAAATTCGTTTGTATTCACGGACATTTTTATCAACCTCCGCGTGAAAATGCGTGGTTAGGCGAGATCGAATATCAGGAATCAGCGGCTCCTTTCCACAACTGGAATGAAAGAATAAATTTTGAGTGCTATGCTCCAAATTCTGCGGCGAGATTGCTCAATCATAAGCAAGAAATAAAAGGGATCGTTTCCAATTATACCTACATGAGTTTTAATATTGGTCCAACGCTCCTTGCCTGGATGGAAAAGTTTGACCCAAACTCATATAAAGCTATTTTAGATGCTGATAAACATAGCCTTACCTATTATAACGGTCATGGTTCTGCTATCGCTCAGGTATATAATCACATTATCATGCCGCTGGCAAATAAGCGTGATAAGGAGACACAAATTATATGGGGTATTCGTGATTTTGAATCTCGTTTTAAACGGAAACCCGAAGGTATGTGGTTGGCAGAAACAGCCGTCGATACAGAAACTTTGGAAATTCTGGCAGAAAATGATATACTTTATACCATATTGGCGCCCAGACAAGGTAAAGCGTTCAGGAAATTATCTGACGAAAAATGGACAATCTGTTCTCATGATAATATAGATCCAAGGAATGCCTATTTATGTAAATTGCCATCAGGTAAATCGATTACTCTTTTCTTTTATGACGGTGGTATCGCCCAATCGGTCGCCTTTAATGGCTTGTTGAATGACGGAAAATCCTTTGCCGACAGAATGATTCGTGTTTTCGACGATAATGATTCCCCACAACTTAGTCATATTGCCACCGATGGTGAGAGCTATGGGCACCACCATCAATTTGGAGAAATGGCTTTGGCGGCCTGTTTTGATTCATTGATGCACAATGAAAACGTAACTCTTACCAATTACGGGCAGTATTTATCGGAGAATCCTCCCCTATTTGAGGCACAAATTCATGAAAATAGTTCCTGGAGTTGCGTTCATGGAGTGGATCGCTGGCAGGACGATTGTGGGTGCCATACCGGAGGAAATAATGCCTGGAATCAAAAATGGCGAAGGCCGCTGCGGGATATTTTAAATGACCTAAGAGATAATCTTATTCCCATTTTTGAAAAGGAAACTGCAGGTTTACTGAGCGATCCCTGGTCAGCCAGAAATGATTATATAGAGGTCATTTTACATAGAAAATCATCGTCCATAAAATCTTTTTTTGAAAAACATGCGACACGATCTTTGACACCTGAGGAGGAAGTCAAATTATTGAGGTTACTGGAAATGCAGCGACATACGCTGTTAATGTTTACGAGTTGCGGTTGGTTTTTTGATGAAATTTCCGGATTGGAAACAGATCAGATTTTACAATATGCCCATCGGGCCATGCATTACGCAGAGCAAGTGACTTCTTACCAATTCAGAGATTTATTTCTTCAAAAATTGAAAGAAATACCAAGTAATGTGTATGAAAATGGTTCTGTTAGCTATGAGAAAAATGTAATTCCCGCTGCCGTTTCATTGGAAAGAGTGGGTATGCACTATGCAGCTTCCTCTCTTTTTGAAGATTATCCTGAAGAGTTATCTCTCTTCTCTTATCAAATGAAAAGTTTGAATTTTAATCGTTGGAAATCAGGTACGCACGCCATCGCTGCCGGAAGAACGCTCATAGTTTCGCAAACGACCTTTAAAGTCAAAGAATTTGCCTTTGTGGTCCTTTATCTTGGTCAGTATAACCTATATGGACAGATTTCTCTGGATATGCCTGTGGAGATATTTGAAAAAATGACAAATAAAATTGATGCCGCCATTAAAGGTACTGATTTAGGCAGAGTTATAGGTATTATGCAAGACTATTGTGGAGGGGAAAGATTTTCATTCTGGCATCTTTTCCGTGATGAAAAAAGGAAAATTGTGGACCAGATTAATCAACAAAGTCTTAAATCTGTAGAATATACCTTTAGAGGAATGTTTCAGGAAACCTATCCCCTAATGTTGGGATTGAAGGAAATTGACATGCCCATTCCCACCCCATTTAAAGATACCGCTGCCCATATCTATAATATTGAATTTAAAAATCAACTATTATCGAGGGATATGGACCTTAAACAGGTTCAATCCATTCTTCAAATCATGAGAGATTGGACATTTGAAATAATGGAAATACCAGAACTAACGCAACTTGCCAATGAAAAAATTTATGCTGGTTTAGTTGATTTGGCAAATACAGATGAAAACGTTGATACTACCTGTGCTGACTTAATTACCCTCTTAACCATTCTAAAAAGTATTCCATTGGTCTTGAATTTATGGAGAAGTCAAAATTTTATTTTCAGTGAATCCGGTGCAGCATCTTTCCGAAAAAAACTGGCAAACGGATCCTTATCTATGGATACTTTTCAACGTTTATTGCAACAAATGGGGATAGCGTCCCTTGATAAACAGTTAAATCCGTTGTAGTCCGGATGAATATTTTCTATTTCATTTTTATAATGCTATTAATTCTTTTGGCATCAAAAAATGGCTAAACTCATTAGTGCATCCTAAAATGTATCATTTTTTCAAGTCACGGTTTCTGATGTGATTATAGCGTACCTTTGATAAAATAAATAATAACATGGTTATTGCTAATCCTATTTATGACATTGTGTTTAAAAGATTGATGGAGAATGATAGGGTTGCTAAATTCTTTATGGGTACGCTTTTAGAGGAAAATATTGAAGCCGTCGAGGTAAAACCTCAGGAATTTATTTATTCAAAAGATTATGAAAAAAGTACTCCCGGCAAAAAAAAATTCATAAAACAACAAATTAAAGAGCAATTATCTATTAATTTCTTTCGATTAGACTTTATTGCTATCATTTTAACAGAATCGGGTGAACGAAAAAAAGTCCTCATTGAAATTCAAAAAGTGAAGAACAATATCGACCTGATGAGGTTCAGAAATTATCTGGGAGAACAGTATAAGAGGGAAGATATGGTTAATAATGAAAAACATATTTTGCCCATTACAACGATATATATCTTAGGATTTAATCTGCCTGAAATTGAAACGGCCTGCATTAAAGTAGAACGGAATTATAAGGATCTCATCGCAAAAAAAATTATTCATATTAAAAGTGATTTTGTTGAAAAGTTAACCCACGACAGTTTTATCGTTCAGGTAAATAGAATTACCGAAAGGTATCAAACCAGCCTGGATAAACTTTTGAGTATTTTTGAACAATCCAATTTCTTAGATGGCGGAAAAATCATCAAAGATTTTAAACATAAGATTGATAACGAAGATTTAAAGATGATTACAGATATTCTGCATCATACTGGCGTTGATCCGGAACAAAAAAAACTTATTGAGATTGAACAGGAAGCCTGGCGAAGTATAAATGCCTTGTTAGAAAATCAAGAGCGAGACTATATTAAAACCATAGGTGAAAAGAACATAGCATTGGGTGAAAAGGACAAAGCACTGGGTGAATTTAAAAAGGAATTAGACCTGATGACTAAGGAATTGATGGAGAAAAACAAAATCATTGAAGATTTCAAAATCAAGTATAATTCATAATTTCACGAAAGTCCCAGAAAACAATCATTCCTCACTAAAATATATTTGAAAACTAATTAGTTTTTTCGAATTCGGTCTTCCAGGAACGCTCTTCATCCCAAACGTTTGATTTCGCATTTGCCTGAATAGAAATAGATTTACCATCACTGCTCAACTTCCAGACTTCTGTCACGTAATGAATGACTTGACCCTGATAGGAAATTGAGTTAACCGTCATAGTTTGTTCATCAGCGGACCATTTTACGGAAAACTTCTTTTCTATTCCCGGGCCATAATTAACTTGACTTTCTTTACCATCAAAGATTAGTTTTTCATGGCTTGTTGTCAGAGCTAATCCAGCAGACAAATTTGCTGTTTCTATGGTAAGAAAATTTGCCTGATTTGCTATTTTCATTGTTTTAGAACACATACGGTCATTCAATGAATACGCGCAATAAATATTTCCCCCCATACTTATTGATTCTTTAGATTTCCACTCGCCAGAAAAATTAGCAAGGGGTGTCCCTTTTTTTTGTTGTGCTTGTAAGGGAAAATACATTACGCCTGTTATCAGAATAATGAGGCAGGAAAAAACGTGTCTTTTAGTTATCATAATATTTTTTTGGCGTTGACT
>BJGN01000109.1 GCA_014190515.1 Bacteroidota bacterium | reverse complement strand
AAATCTGTTTTTTTGGAAAAATGCGATGGCTTCCTCACTCACCTGAAAGGGCTGGTCTATGATTGTTGTTTTCATTTGGATGAATTCGTTTAGTTTACGCTCAAAATTACACGCGATTTTCTTCCTGGGCTTTGACTTTTTTGGCAAATAATTGTTTTATTTTATCATTTATTATGTTATTTTACTCTAAAATAGAAAATTTAATCCTATGAAAGCTGTTTTTGAACAGGTAAAATCAGATCCCTCCAAATCTTTACTCGTGCGCCATTTTAGGATACCGCAATTTGATGCCCCCTTTCATTTTCATCCGGAATATGAACTTACCTTGATTGTAAAAGGGGAGGGGCAGCGCTTTGTTGGTAAACAAGTAGATAATTTTTCAGATGGAGACTTGGTTTTCTTAGGTTCCCATTTACCTCACTGCTGGATAAATCACCAAAAGGAAAATCAAACGGAGTTATCGGAGGCCATTGTGGTTCAGTTTAACCTGCATTTTTTAGGAGAAGATTTTTTTAATCTTCATGAATTTGTGGCTATCAAAATGTTTCTTGATAAATCAAAAGCAGGTTTTGACATTCAGGGAAATGAAAAAATGAAAATTTCTACCAGGTTATTGGAAATGATAGTCGCCTCGCCAACACAACAAATATTGATCTTACTGGATATATTAGATAGGTTAAGCAGCGCAGTTCAGATGAAACCGATAGACCTTTCGTTCGCAGAAAATGACTTTAAGGTGTCAGAAACCAACCGTTTTCAAAAGGTATTTTCCTATCTCATAACGCACTATAAAGAAGATATTTCATTAGCAGAAATAGCAGGGATAGCAGATCTTTCGCCAACCTCCTTTTGTCGTTATTTCAAAAGTATTACCCAACAATCCTTCGTTGAAGTTCTCCTCGAATTCAGGATTAAACAAGCCTGCCATTTACTGCAAAACACTGATATGGCCATTAGAGAAATAGCCTTTCAGAGTGGATTTTATGATATTCCTTACTTCAACCGTATTTTTAAGAAAAAAAAAGGAATAAGTCCGAAACAGTATAAAAAAGAGGTTATATTCTGGCCTGATAAGTATATAATGAATAATAACGGCCTTCCAGCTTAATTAAATCATCATGCGTACCTCTTTCCACAATATTCCCTTGTTCCACCACCAATATTTGAGTAGCTTGTCTGATAGTACTCAATCGGTGTGCAATAACAAAAGTAGTTCTACCTTCCATAAGTTTTTTCAAACTTTCCTGAATGAGCGATTCGCTTTCTGTATCCAGATTTGAGGTTGCCTCATCTAAAATCAAGACCCGTGGATTGGCCAAAATTGCTCTGGCGATGGCAATTCTTTGTCTTTGTCCGCCGGATAATTTCACCCCTCTTTCTCCAATCAACGTATCCAATCCATCTTCAAATCGGTCTGTAAATTCGTGAACGTGCGCTGCATGAACGGCATTATTCAATTCTTCAGCTGAGGCATTAGGTCTTGAGAAAAGAATATTGTCCTTTATACTGCCTTCAAAAAGAAAATCGTCTTGTAAAACAACCCCTAATTGGCTTCTGAAACTTTTCAAGCTTATAGTACCCAGGTCAATACCGTCCACCGTAATATTACCATCATCGGGATTTAAAAAAGTGGCTGCTAATCCAGCTATGGTTGATTTACCTGAACCTGATGTTCCCACTAATGCGGTAACCGATCCTGGAGGAGCATGAAAAGTGATATTTTTCACTACTTCCTTTCCTTGATCATAAGCAAAACTGACATCGTTGAAGTGAATATCGCCGTTTATCCTGTCTAAAGTAACGTTGCGCACTTCTTCATTGGCTTCCAGTGGCAAACGCATGATTTCTTCTGTTCTGTCCAAACCAGCAATAGCCTCCGTCAATTGACTCCCAATATTACTCATCTGCACAATAGGTGCAATTAGAAATCCCAGATACAGGGTAAAAGCAAGGAAATCGCCAAAAGTCAGTTTATTGGTCATAATCAGATAACCACCTAATCCCATAATTCCCGCCGATGCCAATCCGAGCAATAGTGTAGCGGCACTGGTCACAAAACTGGTGGCCGTTAGGCTGGATTTAACATTCTGATATAATTTTTCGACTCCTCTGGCAAAAGTATCGATTTCCTGTTGCTCGGCATTAAATCCTTTGATGACCCTTACGCCGCCTAAGGTTTCGGTCAATCGACCAGTAACTTCTGCATTTATAACGCCTCTTGCCCTGAAAATAGGTCTGATTTTCCCAAAAGCTTTTAGAGATATGAGTCCAAATATAATGACAGGTACTAAGACATATAGAGTCAAAAGTGGACTAATTGTGATGAGTAAAAACAAACAAATGATGGCAGTAATTACACCACCAATCATCTGGGCTAAACCAGTACCTACAATATTTCTTACCCCTTCTACGTCGTTCATGATACGGGAAACGAGTTCTCCTGTTTTAACGTTATCGAAGTATCTTACAGGGAGTTGTATGATGTGTTTTTGAACCTTTACCCTCAATTGAGAGATTAAATATTGTCCTTCAACGCTGAGTAGTTGAGTCAAAAAATAAGAGGTAACCGACTGTATGATCAACGCAATGACCACTGCGGCTAATAACCAGCCTAACCCTTGTAAATTTTTATTGGGAATGACATCATCAATGAGATATTTACTCGCACCGGGTAATATCAGACTAGCTAATCTACTGATAATGATAAGAAGAAGACCAATGGATAATTTATTTAAACGTGGGTGAATAAATGTCTGATAGACAAATTTCAAACTGACGGTACTTTCTTTTTTGGGTTTCATAAGTATGGCTTTTCCAAGGTGTTTTTTTTAAAAGTTACTTATAAACATTTACTATTTGGAATTAGTTGATTTGTAAACGATGCAATTTTAAAATATTAAAATCGAAGGTATAAATCGGTTCACTTGTTATAACTTTCCTATATTGGGTTAAATATCCTTTTTTATGAAGCAGATTCATTTTTTCATTGGACTAATATTGTTTTCAAATATTGTAATTGGACAGATAGATCCAGGTAAAATAACCATCGTTCGCGATAGTTTTGGCATCCCTCATATTTTTGCTAAAACAGATCCTGAAGTTTCTTATGGTTTGGCCTGGGCCTATTGTGAAGATCAATTTGCTAGTTTACAGATGGTTGCATTGCCAGCAAAAAAAGCCATGGGACGTGCTTTTGGTAAAAATGCGGTGGCAGCAGATTATGCGTTTGACTGGTTTCAATGCAGGGAGGTGACAGAGGAAAAATGGAATTCCCTTTCTCCCGAATTTTTAAAACTTATTACCGGTTATGTCCAGGGGGTAAATGATTACGCCGCAGCGCATCCTGAAGAGGTGCTCGTTAAAAAGGTTTTTCCCATCACGGTTAAAGAATATATTGCTTCATCTGTTCTGGCACTGACCAAATTCAATGGGGGTGACCAGGCGTTGCAGCAAATATTTAATAATCAGGTGAAATGGCTCATTGATTATGACAAAATGGGGTCAAATGGAATTGCAGTACATCCTGACAGGACAACGGAAGGGGTTGCTTATCTGGCCATAAATGCTCATCAGCCCAATGAAGGGCCTGAAGCATTTTATGAAGCGCATGTTCAAAGTGAGGAAGGTTGGAATGCTTTGGGAGGATTGCTCGCTGGGGGTCCATGCATTTTACATGGGGTAAATGAACATTATGGTTGGGCGCATACCGTAAATTTATGCGATAGAATGGACATTTTTCAACTCGAAAGGCATCCTAAAAAGAAGTATTACTATAAATATGATGGTCAATGGGAAAAATTACAGATTAAAAAAGTCAGCTTACGTGTAAAGGGGGTACCTTTTCCTATTTCCAAAAAAGCTTTTTCCAGTAAATATGGTCCAACTTTAATCAATGAACAAGGGGCTTTTTCTGTAAGATTAGGTGCCAATCAGGAAATTAGAGCGCTAGATCAATGGTACCAAATGAATAAGGGAAAGAATTTCACTGATTTTTATAACGCATTAAATGTGCAAGGTTTATCTATGTTTAATATCGTTTATGCCGATCGGTATGATACCATTTTCTATGTAAATAATGCTCTAATGCCTGTTAGGAAGGAAGATCCTAAGCTAAATTGGCTCGAAACACTACCCGGAAATACCTCAACTACCTTATGGACACAGTTTAGGCCCCTGAAGGATCTTCCCCAATATGTAAATCCGGCCTCCGGCTTTCTGTTCAATACCAATCATTCTTCTTTCTCAGCAACAGCAAGCGCCGATAATTTAAAAGTTTCCCAGTTTTCGTCTGCCGATGGGTGGGAAACCATGGAAAATAATAGAAGTGTCCGTTTCAGACAAAGATTTGAAGCGATACCTAAAATTGATTTTCAAACCTTCAGAGATATTAAATTCGATAGACAATATCCTGAAAAACTTACTTTTATGTATGATCTCGATTCCCTTTTCCTTTTGGAAAATGTAGGGGATGAGCAGGATAACAGGCTGTTGAATACCTTGAAAACCTGGGATTTCCAGGGGACCGCCGAAAGTAAAGGTGCCGCAGTTTTTATGCTCGTTTATGAATATTTGGCCAGGGCACTAAGAGGTCAAGAGGCAAGGGCAATTACTAAAGTGGAGGGAATGAAGGCTTTAACCTACGCAAAAAAATACCTGCTTGATAATTTTGGAAAAATAGATCTCGCCTTAGGTGATATTCAAAAATTAGTACGCGGCAATCAGGAATTTCCAGTGGGCGGATTGCCTGACTTGCTTGCCCCACAATGGAGTCGCCCATACGAAGGGGGGAAAAGAAAAATTGTTGGGGGCGATGCTTACGTGATGATGGTTAAATTTCCAAAAAATGAATTGCCTATTATAGAAACGGTAAATACTTACGGCGCCTCCTCTCATCCCGATAATCCTCATTTCGCCGATCAGGTTCCTCTCTTTTTAGCACAGAAAACCAAGCCGATGACGCTTGATAAGCAAAAGGTAATGGCTCAGGCAGAACGTATTTATTCGCCAGGTGTGAAAAAATAAACGAGTATGCCTAAAAACCAGAATGTAAAAATGTGAAATCAGAGTCAGAAAAACCCATAAAGGACTTTATTCTTGCTCGTTAAATACTGATTTTGCAGAAACCAAAAGGATGTTTCTTGATTCAGTAAAAAATGGAAACTTGTTCAAAATTAGGATAGAACAAGGCAAAATGAATTAAAATACTTGTTCTGGCTAACTAATAGAAAATGAAGTTTCCATTAAAAAAGAATGGGTCGCAAAAAATCATGTCAATGATACTTTAGGCGAAAAGATCCATAACAGCTTTCCCTTTTCCATCGGGTGTAGTATAAAATGGTCTTTTTTCAACGTCATAATTTGTGTCCGGAGAAATACCCAGGGCATGATAAATAGTTTGGTGCAGCCCGGCAATTTTTATTGGGTTTTCAATGGTTTTACAGGGCCTTTCGTCCGCTGTTTTTCCGTAAGCAAATCCTTTTTTTATACCACCGCCAAACATCAAAACAGAACAACCGTCCGTAAAATGTCTGTGCATACCATAATATTTCAGTTCGTGCAGAATATCTGGTTGATCGACTTGCTCCTTTACTTTCAGGTCGGGACGTCCCTCTACCATCATATCGCGGCTAAATTCACTGGCTAAAATGATCAGCGTTCTGTCTAAGTGCCCTGATTCATCTAAATCTCTGATGAGTTGGGCAATAGGCCTATCTATTTGTTTTTTCATTGCCGCCAGTCTGGTATGACCATTGTCATGAGTATCCCAGCCAAAAAATGGTTCGTATTCCGTAGTAACACTGATAAAACGGGCGCCTTGCTTGGTCAATCTTTTTGCTAGCAAACAACCCAGTCCGAAGCGACCGGTGTTATATGTATCATAGGATTCTTTTGGCTCATCTAATAGATTGAAAGCAGTTGATTCAGGGGAATGTAAAAGGCTATATGCCTGTTCCATTGAACGTTGTAAGGATTCTTTCTGATAATCACTACCAAATTCTCCAATAGGTGAGGTAGAAGTAAGTTCCTTATAGAGTTTATTTCTGGCTTCAAATCTTTTTAAATTCATGCCAATCGGGGGACGAACGCTATCTAATCCCTGACTTGGATCGGGAATAAAAAATGGGCCATATTCATTTCCAAGAAATCCAGCGGTGTGAAATGCTTTTAATTCTTCAGCTTCTCCTACAGTAAATCGCTGGCCAATATCAATGAAGGCAGGAATTACTGGATTTTTAGGTCCCAATTCTTTTGCTATCCATGCACCTATGTGAGGAGCTGCGACGGTTTGTGGGGGTTCATAACAGGTGTGCCAATTGAATTGATGTCTGGAATGTAAAATATGTCCTAAATCGGCGGCGACATAAGAGCGAATGATGGTCCCTTTATCCATTACTTTCCCAATTTCCTGCAAGCCTTCTGAAAATGAAATACCATCAAGAACCGTCGGAACACTTGGAAAAGTGGAAAGAACGCGATTTCCTTCCATACCTTTTTCAAAAGGGGTATATTTCTTAGGGTCAAACGTTTCCGTATGTGCCATACCGCCTGCCATCCATAGTAATATAACTGTGTCAGCAGTACTAGTGTCTATTGGTTTTGACCTGGCACAACTAGTTAGTAGTGAGGACATTGGTGCGCCAGCAGCTAAAGCGGCTAAAGTAGCTTGTGAGGCAGTTTTTATAAATTCACGCCTATTCCATACATTTATCATTTCACTAAATTTGAATCTTTTAATAAATCAATTGAAATTCAGGCAGCAGTGTTAAAGCCCAAACCAAATCCTGAATCTCCGGCCCCTTAGGCTTTTCAGACAATAAGGCATTCGTTGCTCTTTTCTCTCTTATTGTGGGCTTTCGTCCTAAAAAATTCAGAAAAAGAGAATCTGTTAACTGGTCTTTTCTTAGGTTGGCTGATAACCATTTTTCTGACCCTAGTTGTAATCTGGTATTTAAAATCTGACCATTTGTCACCTCAAGTGCCTGAATTAAATTGGATTGGCTATTTCTACTTGCCCCTACATTTTCCCTATTAGGCCTACCCAGGGCGGTCATAAAAATATCATTCTTTACCATGGAAGCCCTCACAAAGGGAGATTTTATATCATTTATTTGCGGAAAGTGCTTTTTAACGAAATTTGAGTCAGTGTAAACAGGGTAAAATGCCTTACTTATGGCATCGGCAAATTGTTCAGCAGATAGCCTCCTGCGAACCATTCCTTGAAAAACATAGTCTTTTGCTACTAATTTTTCTGGTTCTTCAAAAGCGACAGAAGGTTGCTGATAGGTTTTTGAGGTTAAAATCTGATACATTACCTTTTTAATATCATAATCATTCCGCACAAAATCAAAGGCCATCCAATCCAGTAAATCCTGGTCCCAGGGCAGGTTATCCATAAAATCAAGAGGTTCAATAAATCCTCTGCCCATGAACTGGGCCCAGATTCGATTAACAAAAGTTCGGGACAAACGGCCATTTTTTTCCTGAACCAATAGTCCCGCCAAATCTTTTAATCGCTCCGTTCGATCATTGGTTTCTTTTAATGTCCCTAAAGATTTGAATAAAAGATTATTCGATGCAATTTTACCAGTAGGCTGGTCGCATCGGTATATTTCGAGGGGTTCCTCAGCAAAAATATTAGCAAAACCATAGGCATCTTCAAGTTTCCAGTCACTGATAAAACTGTTGTGACAAGAGGCACATTTTAAATTTAAGCCTAAAAATACCTGAGCTACATTCTGTGCTGCCTGCATTTCCACCCGCTGACTTGCATTGATTGTTCCACGCCATTGTATTCCTTTGATGAAACCCGCTGAAGGTTCTGAAGGGCTGATAAGCTGGTGAACAATAGAGTCGTACGATTTATTTTTTGTTAACGATTCATATAACCAAGGGGTTATAGAACTTCGTCCTCCTGTTATATAACCCGTTCCAGAATAATCATTTCTTAACAAATCATTCCAGAAAGTTAACCAGTGTTGCGCATAAACGGTGTCTTTAGATAATAATGTTTTAACTAATCTGTCTCTTTTCTTTGGGTTTTTATCCTCGTTGAATGCCTTTATTTCTGAGGGCGTGGGAAGTAATCCTAAAACATCCAGATAAACCCTGCGAATAAATAAAGGATCGGCCACAGGGTCCTTCCATTGCACCTTATTTTTTTCAAAATAAACATCGACAAATAAATCGATAGGATTTGAAAGTCCTTTTTTTGGAGCGGGCACTTTGGGCAACCTATGTTCAAAAGGAGCCAATCTGTAAACCGATGTAGTCATACTATCGGACCAGGGAGCCCCTGCTTCAACCCATTTTATAAGCGTTTGAACCTGATCTTTTGTTAGTTTTTCACCTTTTGAGGGCATATACTCCTTGTGACCATGGGGAAGCGTAATACGCCGTATTAATTCACTTTTATCAATGTCTCCGGGTATAATGACAGGGCCTTCATCACCTCCGGCAAACGCAGCTGCTTTAGTATGCAGTTGAAGGCCGCCCTTACTTTTGACCTCACCATGGCAAGAATAACAGTGATGGGCAAAAATAGTCCTTGCCTCAATATTTAATTGGTTCAGGTCATTGGGGTCTGAAATTGGCGTTTTTTCCTCTTTATTGAAATATAGGTAGCCTACCAGTAGGAAAACGCCAGATATAAGACCAAAGCGAAATAAATTCGATGACAATTTTGATGAAGCCAACACGAAGGGTTTTAGATTTTTTTGATAAAATAAATATAAGAAAATATTTAGTTTAATTCAGTCATAAAAAATCTTTTACCATTCATATTTATTTCATTTCCTGCCTGCCTTTGCTCAAGTAAAAAACTTTCCGAAGTTCCATCCTTATGAGTTAAGTCCAACCAGGTACCATTCGATAATTTTTTGATTTTCCATGTTCCATTGGAAGAATTTCGAGTGGATCCTGACCCTAATTGAGAAACAGATACACTTTCAATACTACCTTCAAAAGTTTTATTTGAATACAAATTAATGATGGTTTTATCGGAAAATCCACTACTGTTATATAGATAAACAAGCTTCTTTCCAGAAATTATCTTTTCCCAGAGGGCATCTGGTTGAGTAACTTCTTTTTTAACCGATGGAGTGTCTTTAGTTGTTGGAGGATCTCCTTTTTCAACTACTAAAGAAGTACCATCCAACGTAAAGTAATATATTCCCAATAACTTTGACAATGAATAGGATAGACTTTGTCCCTGAAAGGTTAACATCCCGGATATCATTCCCAATATTTTTGTTCCTGTGAAGGAAATGGTATTCCCCTGAAGATCTAAAACGCAGTTGTAATCATTATTAGGCGTTTTATCGATTTTCAAAGAGAATTCCTCAGCTTTATTTTCAAAATAACCAATAAATGGGTCATCCTGAGCTTGCATAAGCTGTAAACCTACAATTATCATAAAAATAGTGAGTACGTATTTTTTCATTTTTTGTCCAGTAAAGGATTCGGTGAGGCTCTTAAATACAAATTCACGTCCAGTAATTGACGGGAGGGTAGGGGATTTTTAAAGCTAATCCGTATTTTAGGAGAGGTTGTTTTGGGTAAAATGAGCCATCTTTGGTAGCCAACGGTGGTCGCTTCACCAAGTAAAACCCATTGTTTGTTCACCCATGCTTCTACTTTCCAACCGTCAATTGTTTGTCCCTGGCTTATATTTTCCTTAAGGGATATGACGTCAAAGGTTTTTTTACCTTTTAATTCAACGACAAAAGCATTGTTGTCCGGTGTCCCTTTAGATAATTTTTCTAGTTTGTTATCAATAAAAGTGGCATCTAAACGAGCTCTTAATTGCATGAGCGCGATAGAATCGGCAGCATTGACAAGACCCTCTCTATCGATGGGGATATTCAGCAGCAAATTTGTATTCCGGCCCACGGACTCAAAATAAATTTTTTCCAATTGATCTACAGATTTGACTTTTGTATCTTCTTCCGGATGATAAAACCAACCTGGTCTAATGGACACAT
>BJGN01000108.1 GCA_014190515.1 Bacteroidota bacterium | reverse complement strand
AGGAAAAGTTCTTGATTATGATGATTTAGAAGAAATTCAGCGATTTGGCAGGTATTTGGATGTCGATAATGATGGAATCACCTATAGAACAATACCAGGCACTCATCCAACCAAAGGTTCCTTTTTCACAAGGGGAACTTCCAGGGATGAATATGCTGCCTACACGGAAAATAGTCCAGCATATCAAAGAAATATGGATCGATTGGTCAAAAAATGGGTTACAGCCAGAGAATATGTTCCATCTTCTCAGTTATATCAGGTAGAAAATAATTCAGAATACGGTATCATATTTTTTGGTACTTCCCAATACTCAGCCGAAGAAGCCATGGATATGTTAAAAGAGGATAGTTTTATAATCGATGGTCTTCGTTTAAAATCATTCCCCTTTGATCAGATAGCTATTGATTTCCTAAAAGATCATAAATTTATTTTCATCGTGGAACAAAATAGAGATGCCCAAATGAAAAGCCTTATTATGATTGAACTAGGTATTTCCGCTGAAAAGCTCATTTCCGTTTTAAATTACGATGGATTACCTATAACTGCCACCAATATTGTTCATCAGATTACTCATTCATTAGAAAGAGTTGAAAAATATACCACTGTATGACCTTCATCAAACCAAAATTCAGACATCCTGATTTACCAAAGAATAAATTAGGTTATACACTTTCCTATTACGAAGGTGCCTTATCGACCTTATGTGCAGGTTGCGGCCATGATTCTATCAGTGCAGCCATAATACAATCAGCCTTTGAAATGAATATTGAACCTCATAAGTTAGCCAAGTTATCAGGTATTGGATGTTCATCGAAGACACCAACTTATTTTCTTGGGAATTCACATGGATTCAATAGTGTACATGGAAGAATGCCCTCTGTCGCCACCGGAGCAAATATGGCCAATAAAGACTTAATATATCTTGGTGTTTCTGGTGATGGTGATACCGCCTCTATTGGTATGGGGCAATTTGTCCATGTAATTCGCAGAAATCTGAAAATGATTTACATTGTTATGAATAATGGATGTTATGGATTAACAAAAGGGCAAGATTCCGCCACTGCAGACAATGGCTCTATTAGTAAAGCGGGCATTGTAAACCAATTCCAGGCCATTGATTTATGCGGACTAGCCATTGAATTAGGTGCCACGTTTGTTGCTCAAAGTTTTTCAGGTGATAAAAGACAACTCATTCCTCTTATAAAAGCGGCAATGGCGCACAATGGATTTGCCTTTATTAACGTCATTTCCCCTTGTGTAACTTTTAATAATAATAAGGGCTCCACTAAATCTTACGATTTTGTACGCGATCATTTGGAAGCCACCGGTACTTTTGATTTTGTTCCAGAAATGGAGGAAATAACAACTACCTATGAATCAGGGGAAAAACACGCCATAAAATTACATGATGGATCGTTATTACAATTCAACAAATTAGATAGTGACTGGGATCCTTTAGATCGTTTTTCTGCTATGAAAGCGGTACATCAGGCAAGAGAAAAGAATGAAATCATAACAGGTCTTTTATATTTAAATCAAGGTGCTATGGATTTACATGAGTTGGTTAACACCTGTGACCGACCATTAAACACGCTTAAAAAAGAAGATTTATGCCCAGGTAATGGTGCTTTGGCCAGTATAAATGCAGGATTAAGGTAAAAAAGGACTTTAAAAACAGGATTTAATTTTTTCTGCCACATTATTTGCGGATATAATAGCACCTTCCATATATCCACTAAATTGTATGGCTGTTTCAGTACCAGAAAAATATAATTTACCATTCATATAGCTTTCTTGAAGAAGGGGGTGTCCGTTATGTTGGTGAGGCCTTTGAATTTTTTGAGGACCTCCTGATATATACTCATCAGTCCACACTTTATCATCGTATGAAATGAAGTTTAGGATTTGATTTCCTAAAAGTGAAGCTAATTGCTTTAAAACCAATTCCTTTCTTACTTCCTGAGAATAAGAAGAAATACCGCTATTGAGAAAACCGGTAAAACCAAATTTCGATTCCTCGACATTTGTGTGATCATTCAATTCTGTGACAATACCAACGTGGCTATAAAGCATACCAGAATAACCATTTTCTCGCCAAAAAGGCCTTTCATATTCCAATACAAATTTAACAGATCCAGCCATCCAGGTATGAACTGTTGGTAATAAATGGTAAAAATCCTTAGGTAAATCAGGCGAAAACAATATTTTAACCCCAACCAAATGGGGAGGCATGCATAAAACAACTGTCTCAGCAGACCAACGCTTACCGTCTGAGGTTTCAATCAACATTTCACTTCCAAGGTCTTTGACCTGCGAAACACTGGCATTTAAATGAATCTCAACATCAGCCAAATTTTTTGATAGTATCTCAATAATCTTTTGGGTGCCGCCTGCTATTCTATAAGAAGGACTTTCAGATTCCGGCACATAAAATGATTGGGCAGGCTCAAAAGATTTGGTTTGAAAGAGAGAAATACCCTTTGAGAATTGAAAAAAACGTACTACACCTAACTCATCCAGCAAGGCTAATAAATTTTGGTGAATATCGGAAAACCAGGTTGCCCCTAATTCTAAAGGCGTCTCCAACTTACCCTTTTTAGTATGAATTCTTCCACCTAATCTACGAGAAGCCTCTAAGATAGTAACTTTATACTTAGATTTCGAGAGTGTATAAGCCAGAGTCAGACCAGCTAGGCCACCGCCGATGATAAAAATTCGTTTATTTGAATGCATACATATTTATATTATAAAAGTAAACTGTAAACCTCGTTAAAAAATAAATAGCTAGGTTATTGAAAAAAATTCATTTTGTATATTAAATCATTAGGTTAGCATTAAGTATACAATATGGAATTTTAAGGACAGATTAAATAAAAAAGGGGCTATCTTTTTAGACGGCCCCTCTATAATTTTTAAGAATGAAAATTTTAATTAATTAGAATCTCCCTCTTGATTTTTATTTGGACGAGGCATAATGGATTTTCTTGACAATCTCATTTTACCTGTTTTCTTATCAATTTCAACAATCTGAACTTTAATTTCATCCCCTTCTTTTAGCACATCCTCGACATTTTCAATGCGGCTATGCGAAATTTCAGATACATGAAGAAGGCCACTTTTACCATGGAAGTCAACAAAAGCACCATAAGGCATGACAGTTTTCACAACACCGACGAAAATATCACCTTCTGCGGGCATAAAGGTAATACGGCGTATTCTATCTAAGGCAAGTTCGATACCTGCTTTGTCAGAACTAGACACAGCAACGATACCTTTATCACCTACTTCGGTAATTGAAATATGGGTACCAGTTTGTTCCTGAATTTCCTGAATAATCTTACCACCCGGTCCAATTACAGCACCAATAAAACCTTTTTCGATGGTTAATTCAACAATTCTAGGAGCATGCGGTTTGTAATCTTCTCTTGGAGCAGCTATTGTTTTAAGCATTTCCTTCAAAATATGGATACGACCTTCTTTAGCTTGAATTAGCGCATTTTCCATGACTTCATAAGGAAGACCATCTACTTTAATATCCATTTGACAAGCGGTAATACCTTTTTCGGTACCAGTCACTTTAAAGTCCATATCACCTAAAGCATCTTCATCACCGAGAATATCTGATAAAATGGCATAATTCGAACCATCTGTAATCAGGCCCATAGCGATACCAGAAACGGGCGCTTTAATCTGTACACCAGCATCCATGAGCGCCAAAGTACCTGCACAAACGGTAGCCATCGAAGAAGAACCATTAGATTCTAAAATATCAGAAACAATGCGTAAAGTGTAAGGAAAAACATCGGGCATCACTTGTCTCAAAGAACGTTGAGCTAAATTTGCATGACCAACTTCTCTTCTACCTGGACCTCTGTTTGGTTTTACTTCACCTACTGAATAACCAGGAAAATTATAATGTAGGATAAATTTTTCATATCCAAGAGCATAGGCAACGTCCACCATCATTTCATCGGACTTCGTGCCCAGCGTAAGAGAGGTCAAAGATTGCGTTTCGCCTCTGGTAAAAATGGCAGAACCATGCGTAGAAGGTAAATAATCAACTTCGCACCAAATAGAACGAATATCCTTTAGGCCACGACCATCGAGTCTAACCTTTTCATTTAGAACAATTCCTCTGATAGTTTCTTTTTTGACTTTATCATAATAAGAAGAAACGAAAGATTGATTTTCAGCAAACCATTCCTCACCCATTTCCGCGAGAAAATTTTCCTTTAATTCCTTCTTTACACTATCCAACGCGGCTTTACGTGTTGCTTTATCTGAGGCAGCGCGTGCTATGGCAGCTATTTTATCTGAACATTTGAGGGCAACAAGATTTTTTACTTCCTCATTTTGAGGAATATCAGCCAGAATTCTTTTATTCAGGGCCTTCTCACCTACTTTATTTGCCAAATCTTGTTGAGCAAGGATTTGAACTTTTATAGCTTCGTGAGCTAATTTAATTGCGTCAATCAAATCTTTTTCAGAACATTCTTTGGCCTCACCTTCAACCATCATGACGTTATCCATGGTTGCGGCAACGATAAAGTCCATATCTGCCTCTTTCAGCGCATCGCGCAAAGGATTAATATGAAAGACTCCATTGATTCTGGCCACACGGACTTCAGAAATTAAATCGGGGAAATTTATATCTGAGACAGCTAAAGCTGCTGAAGCTGCCAATGCAGCGTAAGCGTCGGGTAAATTATCCTTATCTCCAGAAATCTGATGAATGATAACTTGAGTTTCATTCATATAACCGTCTGGAAAGAGAGGACGAATAGCTCTATCCACTAAGCGTGAAATAAGCACTTCATAATCTGAAATTTTGGTTTCACGACGAAAAAAGTTCCCAGGTATCCTACCGGCAGAAGCAAATTTTTCCTGATAATCAACCGATAAGGGAAAGAAATCTTGCCCAGCTTTAGCTTCCTTTGAGGAAACAACGGTAGCAAATAACATCGTATCACCGATACGAACTACAACAGAACCATCAGCTAGGGAAGCTAATTTTCCAGTTTCTAGGGTTACTTGTCGACCATCCGGTAAATTAAAGGACGATGAGATTGGAATCTGTTGTCCCATTTGTTAACTAGTTTAAAACGCTTTATAAAATTATAGTCACTCTGTCCAACTAAAACTAAAATAGGCTGAGTATTCAGAATACTCGAGCCAATTTTAAAACTTTGACAACTTGTGTTATAAATAACACGTATCGTAAAAAATTACTTACGAATACCAAGTTTTTCAATAAGTTCCCGATACTTCGTGATATCTTTTTGTGCCAAATAATGAAGCAATTGCTTTCTTTTTCCAACTAGTGCCAATAGAGTTCTTCTGCAAGAGTGATCTTTTGGATTTTTTTGGAGGTGCTTAGATAATTCCTGCACTCTGTAAGTGAACAATGCTGCCTGTCCCTCTATGGAACCACTGTTTGTAGCTGATCCGCCATGTGTTTGGAAGATGTCAGCTTTTTTTTCTTTTGTTAAATAAATTCCCATATTCTTATTTTAACCGTTAGTGATCATATAAATCATTTACAGCGCGGCAAAAGTAAGGATTATTTCTTAATAATTCCAATTAATTTTAAGCGTTCAAATTTTTTATTGCAGCGGTAAGTTTCGGCACTACCTCAAAAAGATCACCAACAACGCCATAATTAGCCGATTTAAAAAAGGGCGCTTCCGGATCTTTATTAATAACTACAATCGTTTTAGAGTTATTTACGCCGGCTAAATGCTGGATTGCTCCAGATATACCAATAGCAATATACAAGTTTGGACGAATGGCGATACCTGTTTGACCTACATGCTCATGATGCGGCCGCCAATCAGCATCGGACACTGGCCTTGAACAAGCCGTGGTAGCATGAAGGACATCAGCTAATTCTTCCACAATTCCCCAATTTTCGGGACCCTTTAATCCTCTCCCTCCTGAAACGACTCTCTCAGCTTCCGGAAGTGGCGTTACATTGCTTTGTAATTTATCGACAGATAATACTTTAATTCCAGGTTGAAGAACGTCTAAGGATATCGATTGAACCTCCGTATTTGCCCCTACTACCCTGATTTGCAATGAATTACCAAGTACTGATACTACCCTTACTGGCGTATTAATTTCAATGTTCACCAACGCTTTACTTGAATACACCCCCTTTCGAACAGAGAAACCCTTATCCGTTTCCGGAATATCTATGGCAGCACTCACTGACCCAGCATCCAAAAGATAGGCAATATTGCCAATTAAAGATTTTCCATTGGAGGAATGACTAAGTATAACAACAGAGGCCTCTAACTTTTTTGCTGCCTGAGCAATCGCAGCACTATAAATCTGATTGTCAAAAAAATTAAAACTTATTGAATCATTTTGATGAACAAGCGTTGCACCGTATAAACCAATTGAAGTGGCATCCTCTGCATTTCCCAAAAGGAGCGCCTGACAAGAAGTCCCTAACTTTTGGGCGGTCAGATAACCGTAATAAACCGCTTCCAAGGCGGCTTTACGAACTTTACCATTTTCTGTTTCTACAAAAACTAAGACCATGATTATACAATTTAAAATGGAATTAAATAACTTTCGCCTCTTCCCTTAACAATCTGGCCAATTCAGCCATATTCTCGGGATCAATATATTGAACAGCCTTTTTAGCAGGAGGAAGTTCATGAGAAACAATGTTAATTTTTGGTGAATATTCCTGAGGCGTAACAACGTTTAAAGGCTTACTTTTTGCCGTCATGATTCCCTTCATATTTGGAATGCGCTGTTCAGCCATACCCTTTGCCGCACTGACAACAAAAGGAGTATTCACTTGAATGGTCTCCGTTCCCCCTTCCATATCTCTCTTTACAATAGCTTGGTTTTCAGCTACCATTTCTAAATGAGAAGCAAAAGAAATAAATGGAAAATTGAGCTGTGCAGCCATCCTGCCACCTACCTCTGCTCCATTATAGTCAATGGTTTCTTTTCCTGTAAAAATAATATCGAAGGCATGTTGTTGAATAAATGAAGCCATTTGAAAAGCCACCTGATCCGCAGAAACCGCTTCAGTATCTATTCTGTAGGCATCGGTAGCGCCAATAGCTAATGCTTTTCGAATAATAGAATCATTTTCCGATGGACCAACATGCAAAACAGAAACGCTTCCACCCCACTTTTCCTGTATTTCGATAGCTTTGACTAAGGCATACCATTCATCATAAGGATTCATAATAAAGGTAATACCCGCCGTTTCCAATTTTGTATTATCACCATTAAAAGCAATCTTTGCTGTAGTATCTGGTGTTTTACTGATGCAAACTAATAATTTCATAGGGAAATTTTCTACTTTTTCTAATGAATTTGATTTGCAAATATACCTAAATTGTTTTTGTATTGCTTGAAAAAATAGCGAATTTTCGCTAAATAGAAATTATTATGACAACAACTTCACAACGACTAGATCTCCTTCTTGGTATTTTAAAAGAAACGCCCAATGATTCGTTTGTTATTTTTGCCATTGCCAAGGAATATGAAAATATTGGCAACCAAAATGAGGCTATTCAATATTATGAAAAATTATATCAAGTGGATCCAACTTATGTCGGCTTATATTTCCATTGGGGAAAAATACATGAAGAAATAAATGACTCTGATAAAGCCATTGAAATTTATTCTATGGGCATCGAGGTTGCTTCTCTGCAAAAAGACGGGCATGCGGAAAGAGAACTTCGTGCCGCTAAATATAATTGCGAACTTCTCCAGTAATATTTAAGGGCAAATGCCCTTGTCTTTACCCATTTTTAAGTTACTTTTGGAAAAAAAATATGGATTGGTGTAAAAAAGGCGTAAAAGTATCATTTATACATTCAAATGATACTGGTGTTATTGTCAATATTTTAGACACCGATTTAGTCTTGATAAGACTAGATTCAGATCAATTAGAAATTCCTGCATTTACAGAAGATATACAACCCTTTGAGGCCGATACACCAAAAAAAATTATAGTAACCAAGCCAGTTGCAAAGAAAGATATCTTTCAACAAAATGAACCTAAGCCACTTTCTTATACGATTTTACATAGTCAGGGCATTCAAATTGCTTTTGTCCCCATTCTGGATAAAAAGAACGATCCGACGGACAAATTTCAGCCTTACCTCATCAACGATACTCCTTATGATTATAGTTTTACGCTTAGCCTACATTTAAAACTTTTTAAAGCATGGATTCACGAAGGTAAACTTGATAGCATGACCTTTTTCAAATTACCCGAATTTGAAAATGATTATTTGAACGAATCACCAGAGTTAAATGCCATCTTTAATAGAATATCAACCGAAGGACCTGGTCCGAATATTGAAAAAAAGATGAAATTAAAAGCGAAGACTTTTTTTAATAATAAACAAACGGCCCCTCTTATAAATCAACCCGCTCATTTATTTGTGCTATTGGAGAAATCATCTGGATTTGACGTTTCTCAAAAATTAGAGAAAGATTCTTTAAAAGATTATACTTTAGAAAACGCTAAACCACTCACAACAAAAAAAGATAAAATCTATACACCTCAACACGCTGTAAAGTCAAAATCTGAATTTAGTATAGAATTAGACTTACACATTGAGGTACTATCTTCGGAGGATAATAAAATTTCAAATTCACAGATATTACACCTTCAGATGAAAAAATTTGAAGCATATATCGATGAGGCTGTTCGTCAAGGGGTAGAAAGAGTATTCATTATACATGGCATTGGAAAGGGGCATTTACGAAACCTAATAACCTCTAATTTAATAAGGAATCCTAATGTTATCACATTTAAAAATGAATTTCACCCGAGATATGGACATGGGGCTACTGAGGTAATATTTATTTAACATCAGTATCAACTTCGGCTAAACCGACCATTTTCAATATTCCGTATTCATTAGACCTTCCGGAACTTCTTGAAACTAACTCTGATATAAAACCTGCCAAAAAAAGCTGTGTTCCTAAAATCATGCAGGTGAGACTAAGATAGAAAAATGGGTTATCTGTTAATTTCATCAATAAATAACCTTGATACATAAATATCATTTTCCTTATACCAAGATAGGCTGCGGAAACGAACCCAATACCAAAAAGCAGTGTACCCAGAGATCCAAAAAAATGCATAGGGCTTTTTGAAAATTTGCCCATAAAGGTTATTGACATAAGATCTAAAAAGCCATTTAAAAATCGCTCGAGACCAAACTTAGAGACGCCAAATTTTCTTGCTCTATGCTCTACTACTTTTTCACCAATTTTATAAAAGCCTGCCCATTTAGCTAAAAGAGGAATGTATCTATGCATTTCTCCATACACTTCAATCGCCTTAACTACCTCCAAACGATAAGCTTTTAAACCACAATTAAAATCGTTTAGATCAATTTTTGAAATTCGACGGGTAACACTATTAAAAAATTTAGATGGAATAGTTTTTCCTATGGGATCGTGTCTTTTTTTCTTCCACCCTGAAACAAGATCAAATTTATCGTCAACAATCATTTTATATAAACCTGGAATTTCATCAGGACTATCTTGTAAGTCAGCATCCATAGTAATAACAACCTTACCAACTACTTTTTGGAAAGCAGAATGCAATGCAGCTGATTTGCCATAATTCCGTCTAAATCTTATGCCCTTTACAGACGGAAATTGCTGATTAAGATTCTCAACGACCGACCATGAATTATCTGTACTTCCGTCATCTACTAAAATGACTTCATAAGAATAAGCATTTTCCAACATCACCTTATCGATCCAATGTACTAACTCAACCAAAGATTCATCCTCATTATAAAGTGGTACCACCACAGAAATATCTAACAAATAGGTCATATTAATCCTTTTTAAAAATATAGGCAAATAGCATAGACAACAAAAATCCGGCTGGTAATCCCTGCACGTAACTGAATAAAATAGTTTTCGCTTTCACATGGCTGTAAAGTTCTTCTTTCGATATTTTCCATGCAGACTGCTGTTCTTCATTGGAAAGAACGGAATTTGAGTTTAGACCCTCTTGAATTACGTTATATTGTATATCAATTAGCTGACTATCAATGTAGTTAATCATCACATAATAAAAAAAATTATACAAAGCGGAATTGAGGAAAAAAATAAAGAAAAGACCTCTAAGAGCAGA
>BJGN01000107.1 GCA_014190515.1 Bacteroidota bacterium | reverse complement strand
GGAATACCTGAACCAAGTAAAACAGGTATAGTTGTCAAGGTCATCTCATCTACCAAATCTTCTTCTAAAAAAGATCGAATGGTCATTCCACCGTCTATATAAAGGTTTTTAAATCCTGATGCCTTCAATTGTTGAACCAGGTTATCTGCATTACCACTAATTAGGTGCACCTTTCCTTCCAGTAGGGTTGGAACTTCCTTAAGTTCAGTGGTCCAGACAAATACTGGACGGTCATAAGGCCATTCTACGTCAAAATTAAGCACAGTTTCAAAGGTTTTACGACCCATGACCAAAGCGTCGATGGAACCCATGAAAGACTGATAGCCCATATCTTCTCCTTCAATATCTGGATAATCATACAAAAAATCTACGGAACCGTTCAAGTCAGCAATATAACCATCGAGGCTTGTGGCTATGAATACCTTAATCAAATTTTCATTTTTTTATTGTAGCTAATATAAGATATTTTTCAAAAAGGCGGGTATCTGTATTTTCGGGAGTAGCATTCGTTTTTTAGGATGTGGGTTGTCACCAAATTATGCGAACATAAAATTATTAATAGGTTTAGGGATTAACGTTCTGTAGAAATCGTTTACATTTATCACAATAAATTTACAAACAATACTTTATAGTAATATTTTGAATAGTTTAAGATTGAAAATATATTTGTTTTGTCGCCAATAATGAAAAATATAAGTTTAGTAAGTGCTTAAAAAAACATTATTTTCGAAAGGGTGCCTTTTATCCTTATATTCAACAACCAAAGCCATTTCCGAAGATGAATTACAGAAATTTGACCGTGTTCCTTCCCCTTTTTGCTTTTTTTAGCCATTGTTTTGGGCAATCTCAATATTTGGGCGTTTTTAATTCCGCAAATGATATCGGAAAACCAAAATTAACTGGTAGCTCATATTACGATGTTGAAAACCAAGTGTATAAACTAAAAGGAGCGGGGTCTCAAATTGGGTTGAATAAGGATGAATTCTATTTTCTTTCCAGTAGAATTCAAGGCGATTTTATAGTCACGGCTAATTTTGAGTTTGCTAACCCCATAGGAAATGATCCACGTCGTAAATTAGGATGGATGGTAAGAGAAAGTTTAGAGAATGATGCAGTACATTTTACGTCCACCATTCAGGGCGATGGTCTGACTATGGCCACCTGGCGTGAAATGCAGGGGGCATATATGAGAAAGGGGAAAGACGAATTAATATTTCCAAAGAAAAAAGCACGTACCATCCAATTGGAACGAAAAGGGAATAATTACACGATGCGGATTGCCAATGAGGGTGAACCGCTGCAATCTTATGGTGCAGTGACGATGGAAAATATAGGTGAAAATCCTTATGTGGGCTTATTTGTGTGCTCAAATAAATCGGATGCACTGGAAGAGGTTAATATCTGGAACGTTCGGGTGGATAAAATGATGCCGCCTTCTTTTAATTTTAATGGGGCAGATAGCCTGGGTAGCCGTTTGGAAATGTTGGATGTTTTTACCGGAAATCGAAAGGTGATCTATGAAAGCCCCGTTCGTTTTGAAGCGCCAAATTGGATGCCCGATGGCAAACACCTGTTATTCAATAGCAAAGGAAATATCTGGACGATTCCTGTTGATGGTAAAGGCGCACCCTCAAAACTCAATACAGGAAATGCCAATAGAAACAATAATGACCATGTGATTTCATTTGATGGAAAATGGTTGGGTATAAGTTCTCACCGGGCCGGATTATTTGGAGGTGGATCAACGATTTATGTGCTGCCTCTCTCAGGGGGTGAACCCAGATTGGTTACCGAAAAAACACCTTCCTATCTGCATGGCTGGGCAGCAAATAATAAGGAAGTATATTATGTAGGGCGAAGGGATACCAGCCGAAACTCTCTTTATCATGTTTTTAAGGCCAATATAGAAACAGGTGAAGAAACCCAATTAACCCGTTTTACCTTTGGTCATGTGGACGGACCCGAAGGTTCACCAGACGGTAAAGGGATCTATTTCAATGGTAGTATGACGGGTACTATGCAACTTTGGCGAATGAAACCTGATGGTACAGCATTGGAACAATTGACTTTCGACCAATATAATAACTGGTTTCCACATATTTCACCTGACGGTAAATGGATAGCTTACATCTCTTTTGAAGATGATATTGATCCTACGCAACATCCCGGCTGCAAACCAGTCAGCCTTAAATTAATGCCTACCATGGGTGGATTTCCCAAAACCATTGCCTATCTATACGGTGGGCAAGGAACGATAAATACACCATCCTGGTCACCGGATAGCCAATTCATCGCATTTGTCAGTTATTCTGGTAGCGCCAAATAAAAAAATTTATTACAATCCAATCTTTTTAGTCGGGCAAATATTAACAGATTGGTAAAAAAGGTCTGTTTTTAATGCCTGTGTCAATGATATTTTCAATTTTTTGACGTTCAGCCCCTTCCAATACTAATCTTGGTCTCCTCACAAATTCTGAACCCAAGCCTGTTTTTGACTCTGCCAGTTTTATATACTGTACCAATTTTGGATGAATATCCAATTCCAATAAAGGCATAAACCATCTGTAAATGTTTACAGCTTCCTCTATCCTACCCGATTTAACCAACTTAAAAACAGTCACTGTTTCAGCGGGAAAGGCACATACCAAACCTGCCACCCAGCCATCGGCTCCTAATACCAATTCCTCTAATGCTAAGGTGTCAACACCACATAAAATGCTAAATCTGTCCCCAAAAGAATTCCGAAGCCTGGTGACATTGGTAACATCACGTGTTGATTCCTTAATAGCTTGAATATTTGAAATGGGAGCTAATTCAGCGAACATATCAATGGTGACGTCAATTTTATAATCTACCGGATTATTGTAAATCATAATAGGAAGTGGCGTGCTTTCCGCAACATCCTTGAAATATTGTACGGTTTCTCTGTCATCGGCCTTATAACGCATGGGAGGTAATAACATGAGTCCCTGGGCACCCCAAAGAGATGCTTTCTGTGCCAATTCAATGGCCACATCCGTACTTCCTTCCGCGATATTAATGATAACAGGGACTTTACCTTCAACAAATTGCAAGGTTTCCTTTACTAAAATTTCCTTTTCAACATTCGTCAATACGCTTGCTTCACCCAGGGATCCCCCAAGAACAATGCCATTTATACCCGCATCTAATTGGGCGCTTAGATTTTTTTTAAATAGTGCTAAATCCAACTGATTTTGGGAGGTGAACTTAGTTGTGATTGCGGGAAATACTCCCTTCCATGAAACGGCCATTTATTAAAGAATTTTAGGATGAACGAAAGCTACTTAAAAGTAAGAAAATTTATGCTAGGAACGTTTAAAAGCACGAAGTAAGAGAATAGCCGTATAAAGAATAACGACAATGACTAACCAACGCAAAGATTCCAAAGGAAGGGATTTTACTATAAATGCAGCAATAAATACGGCAACAATGCCAGGAATGGCCATTGAAAAGGCGGCTTTCCTATTATAAGCTCCTTCTTTAATGAATTTGATAGATGCAGGAGGCATTAAAAAGGCACAAGATCCCATCATGATTGGAAAGGCTACCTGTGGGGATAATCCAAGGGAGAAAACCATGGCCATACATGGCGCATACAAACCAATACCGGCCGTCATTAAAGCCCCAAGCAAGAAATTGACCGCTACGGCAAATACTAATTTATACCCAGATAAACCTATGGCAGTCCCTCCACCTTTTATCCATTCCATATTTACCGCCACCATAAAACCAGCGGTTATAATTAGGGCAATACCCATAATTAATCTTACATGATCCACTTTTAATCTGGAAACAATACCAGCTCCCCAAACAGCACCAATCGCCGCCGATAATAGCATAGTGATTAAGGTGATGGGCTCCACTTTTATGACGGTAATGAAAATAATCGCTTGAATTAATACAGGTATTGTGTTCGCTACATTTAAGGTACCAGGAAGCAATTTATCCTCCGTTTGCCTGGTGAATTTGAGTAAGGCCGTTTGCGGAGCAAAGGCTCCAATACCTAAAACATCAATGAAGTTGACAAAGAAACCAATTAATCCTGTTTTTAACCAACTAACTTTTTCCAGATTATCCTTATGCTTCAGGAAATCCATGACAAAGGTTATGGAGAACCAACAGGTTAATATGCCCAATATAATCCATATAAATATGACCATTTCCTTCATTTTATTTATGTTTAAAATTCAATCGCATGAACACTATGAATATCTAAGATAAAGAGCTAATTTGGTTAAATGAAATGAATCCTCAAATAAATGAAAATGAGTGCAAGCCCAAGTATTTTCAATGATGTCATCGGACCTGTCATGCGCGGTCCTTCCAGTTCCCATTGTGCCGCAGCGCTCCGGATTGGTAGAATGTGCAGGGATTTGATGAACAACGAATTGACTAATATTTACATTGAATTTGATCCAAACGGATCTCTTGCCACCACACATAAAAGTCAGGGCACAGATATGGGTATTTTCGGTGGATTCATGGGTTGGGAGGCTTATGATGAAAGGCTCCCTTTGTCAGAAAATTACCTGGAACCAAATGGTATTTTTGTTCATATCGAAATTAAAGATATTCAGGCAGATCATCCAAATACTTATAAATTAACCTTATCCAATGCAAATGAAATTCATTCTTTAACTGCCATTTCCACTGGTGGGGGCATGATTGAGGTGATAGACATCGACCAGAATAAGGTTTCTATGACAGGAGATTATTTCGAAACCCTGATATATTGTGATAATCCATCCTCTCTTTTCCCTTTTATTCTTGATTCCATCTCTCCTGAATTTATGGAATTCCATGCCGGAGGTTCTTGTTTTTTGGAGATTAAGACCCAGTATTTGATTCCTAAAGATTTATTGGATAAGTTACGTCAACAGGATGGGGTTGCAAAAATTAAGATTATTCATCCGGTTTTACCCATTAAGGCTAGAAAAGACATGGAAGTTCCTTTCAATAACTGTCAGGAAATGTTTGAATATAATGAGGACAAAAATCTGGAATTATGGCAACTTGCGGTAAAATATGAAGCACAAAGGGGTAATATTTCCGAAACTGAAGTATTTGAAATGATGCGGAAAATCGTCGGAATAATGAGTCAATCCATTCAAACAGGATTAAAGGGAACTCATTATGAAGACAGGATTTTAGGTAGTCAGTCCTTACTGTTTCAAGATAAATTATCATCCCATAAATTATTGGGCGGTGACGCCAATAATTTAATTACGATGTATGTTTCTGCGGTTATGGAGGTGAAAAGTTCTATGGGCATCATTGTTGCTGCTCCAACCGCAGGTTCTTGTGGCGCATTACCTGGTGCTGTTTTTGGCATGGCACATTCAATGAACCTTCCTGAAGAGGAAATAGTAAAAGCCTTACTCTCGGCGGGATTAATTGGTGTATTTATAGCAAAAAATGCCACTTTTGCCGCTGAAGTAGGAGGTTGTATGGCCGAAACAGGTTCCGCTGGTGGAATGGCCGCAGCCGCTTTAGTTGGCTTGAAAGGTGGGACGCTGTTACAGGCCATTGGTGCCGCTTCCCTTGCTTTACAAAATTCACTGGGTCTTATTTGTGATCCCATTGGTAATCGGGTGGAAGCTCCCTGCCTTGGAAGAAATGTTATGGCTGCTTCCAATGCGGTAGCTTGTGCCAATATGGCCTTGTCAAATTATGCATTTTTAATTCCACTGGACGAGGTGATTGAGACCATGAAAGCGGTCGGCGATGAGATTCATCATACCTTAAGATGCACTAATCTTGGTGGATTATCTGTTACCAATGCAGCAAAAAAAATAGAGCTGAACCTGGAGGCCGTTCCCACTACGTTTTATAAATCTTGCTGATATATATTTAAACTCATACCATGAAACAATCTGTTTACTTGCTTTTTGATGGTCAGGCCAGGGAGGCTATGACTTTTTACCAGGAATGTCTTGGTGGCGATTTGAATCTCACCAGTATCGGTGAATCTCCCATGAAAATGCATTTTCCAGAACATTTCCAGGAAAAAATATTGAATGGAAGGTTACAAAGCGACTGGCTGGATATCTCCACTTCTGATTGGTTATTGCCTCAGGAAGAACCTGTTAGAGGTAATATGCAATGTCTGTATATTAGTGGCGGAAAAGTGGAGGATACCCAAAAGCTATTTGACCTGCTTTCAAGAGAGGCCAATGTCACCGATCCATTTATTCCCCAACCTATCGGAACGTATGGTGCCCTAAATGATAAATTTGGTGTGAGATGGATGTTCCACGCCATTTGATTTGCCCAAGTTCTTTAACCGAGGCATTCTTTCACGTTCTTAAACTTAGGAAATCTAAACATTGATATCAATTTCTCTTTACTCATCGCCGATTTCTTTTATGATATTTGAAACGGAGCTTTTATTCATCTTTGAAAATGCAAACCATTTTTTACCTAAATCTTTTAACGAAGCCCCCAAGTGATACACATCGGAATTATCAATAATTATAAAGCGGTCATGGCTGTTGGCAAATACCCTTATCTCAAAATTGCCATATTGTTCGTTGGCTTTATTTACATCTAAAGTTAATTGATTTGAAATGGTTTTGGTTAATAATACCACCTTTACTGATTTTGCTTTTTTAGATAAATGGGTTAAAGTGTTTTCGTCTATATAATTGTCAATTAAAACAATACTGTTTTTAGCAGAACGAATGATTTTGGAAGCCAATTCATAAGCATCAAAAACTTGACCGTCAAAAAATACGCCTTGATTTGGAATAGCGTTTTTACTTTCCAGAGCTTTGAATACCTGTTCAAATTTTTGGTCAGTTTCGATTTGCTTGCGTTCAATACCTTCCATTCGTTGCAATAATCCATAATGATTAGCGATGAATTTTCGCATTTCCACAAAAGCATTTATAATTTGGATGCTTATTTGTACTGCAATTTTACTTCGCAAGACAGCAGAAAGCATTGCTACGCCTTGTTCAGTGAATACATAAGGGAGCGTTCTACGACCTCCATGTACACTTGATATCACATTTTGTGATTTCAAGTTGTGATTCTCAGACATCACAATTTGTGATTTCCAATTTTCAAATTCAACTTCAGTTAACTGGAAACGAAACAATTCCGGAAAACGCTCTATGTTTCTGTTTACAGCTTGATTCAGCACACGGGTTTTTACCTGATATATAGTAGCCAAATCACTATCAAGCATAACTTGTGTGCCACGAAAATAGAAAATTCGATTTTCAATCTCCTTTTGTGCGAAGGTTAATTTGCTACTCATAAGCTGCTTGTCCAGAAATTTCCCTCCGTTGGGCTAATGTGTTTAATCGACGTTCTTTTCAACTCAATTTCAATGGTTCTATTAAGTCAGTTAGTTTTTTACCATCAAAAATCATTCAACTCATAATATTTTTAACAAAGGCTTTCCTCTATGTGATGTTCTTTACTCATAGTAATTTCATCCCCATTTTATTTGCCTTTTTGGGATTCCTTCTATGAGTGCCCTTGGCCGTTACTATTCATATTTTCAGAAAGCTATTATGGCAATGAACTAATAACATTTCCCAAAAAAATGTTACTGTTATCCGGCTTTCTTTAAATGTCTAATATTTTTCTTAGTCCAATAGATTTTCAAAATTTTATTTGCTCCTGGGAAGATGATTCCGCTACCAGCTGTTCCTTCCTTAATTGCGCAACCTTCCTGGTAAATTTGTTCCTCAGTTTTTTGAGTATCTTTTGATGGCTTTGCTCCTGTGCCAGATTTTTGGTTTCCATGGGATCTTTTTCCAAATCGTACAGTTCTTCAGGAGCTTGAATGTATCTATACTTAAAATATTTCCATTTATCTGTCCTAATACCCTCACTGGATGGTATATCAGGTAACTTCCAAAGATGCTCAATCAAGATAAAATCCCTGTGTAAAGAATAATCAGAACGATTCAGATAGGGTTTCAAGCTTTCTCCCTGGTAATTTACGGGTGATTTTATCTCCGCAAAATCAAGAATTGATTGTGTGATATCAATATTCAAAACCATATCCGATACGGTGCGGGCCTTATTTGGCATTCTTGGATCAAAAATGATAAGTGGAACGCGGATGGAAGGATCGTACATTAACCATTTGTCCGCCAATTGCCTGTCCCCCGTAAAATATCCATTATCACCCATGATGATAAAAATGGTATTTTCAGCCTGCCCTTTTTTTGCTAATAGGTTTCTCAAAGCCCCAATTTCGTCATCAATTTCGGTAATCATCCGATAATATCCCCGCATCATGCGTTGATACTTTTCAGGAGTATCAAATCGCCATTTCCATCTTACCCTGTTGAATCCATTTTTAACCTCTATCGGTAATCTGTCAAAATAAAGGTCTTCCCCTAAGGAAGGTCTAGGAAAAACAATATCTTCATACAATGAATTAGATTTTTCCTGCCAAAAATACTGCTCAACCGATGAATCATGACCATGTGGCGCACTGAAAGAAACAGATAAGCAAAAGGGCTTGTTTTTTGGAGCATTTGAAATAAAGTCTTGTGCCTGTTGACCAGCATATCGGGTAAGGTGAACAGTATCAGCACCTATCTTTTTATAAAAATATCCTCCCTTATCAGACCTTGGACCGCGATCATAAAAATCGCTTTCATCAAAATATTGCTCAGGACGATCTATCGCCACGCCTAATTTTCCATAAAACCCAACATGATATCCATTTTCCTTTAAAATTTTGGGATACATCAAGTTCGTATATTGAACTTGTAAAGAAGGTTTCTGAAATGTATAATTATGGGTTCGTTCATACAAACCTGTCAAAATAGAGGCACGGCTGGCGGCGCAAATGGGAGTGGTTGAAAAGGCATTTTTAAAATATACACCCTTTTTTGCCAGATTATCCATTTGCGGTGTTTTGATTATAGAATTTCCAGCAACACCCAAAGCGTCCCACCGTTGATCGTCGGTAAGTATAAAAATAATATTTGGCCGAGGTTTTTCTTTTCCAAATAGCGACAAAGAAAGACAAAGAAAAAAAGATAATAAATAGGGCATGGTTAATTTATTAATGTTAAATAATCATTCCTGCCGCCACGGTTGCATTAGTGCCCTCATCAATCAAAATAACACTGCCTGTAATTCTATTTTTCCGATAACTATCGAAAAATAAAGGTTTAGTTGTCCTGATAGAAATACGACCTATATCATTCATTCCAATTTTCAAATCCTCTTGATCCCGATGTAACGTATTAATATTCAGTTTATAGCGAATTTCCTTAATAACACAACGAGCTTCACGTGTAGTATGGAATAGGGTATATTTACCGTTCAATTGCATAGGTTTTTCAGAAAACCAACAAATCATCAATTCAATATCCTGATCAACATTAGGCTGATTATTTTCCCTGACAATCATTTCACCCCTGCTTAAATCGAGATCATCCTCTAACAACAGCGTAACAGAAAGAGGAGGATAAGCTTCTTCCAATTCACCGTCCATGGAATCAATTTTTGCTATTTTCGATTGGAAACCTGATGGAAGTAAAGTCACTTGATCTCCTTTTTTCCAAATTCCTCCAGCCACTCTACCGGCATAGCCTCTATAATCATGAAATTCGTCGGTATTTGGGCGAATCACATGTTGAATAGGGAAACGGGCATCGATAAAATTATGATCACTGCCGATATGGACATTTTCAAGGTAATAAAGCAGGGTTGAACCCTCAAACCAAGGCATATTCAGGGATCTATCTACGATATTATCCCCTTTTAGGGCTGAAATGGGAATAAAATGCACATCCTTTACATCCAATTTGAAACTAAATTTTTCAAATTCGGCTTTTATATTGTTGTAAACGTCCTCTTTATAATCTACCAAATCCATTTTGTTGATACAAACGACCAGGTGAGGGATTTGCAGAAGTGAGGCTAAGAAAGCATGTCTTCGGGTTTGCTCAATGACACCATGTCTGGCATCTACCAAAACGAGAGCGACATTCGCCGTAGAGGCACCCGTGACCATATTTCGAGTATATTGGATATGCCCCGGGGTATCTGCGATAATAAATTTACGCTTTGGGGTAGAAAAATATCTGTAAGCTACATCAATAGTGATACCTTGTTCCCTTTCTGCTCTAAGACCATCGGTAAGGAGTGACAAATCAACTTCATCGCCCCCTCTCCTTTCACTGGTAAGTCTGATCGCTTCTAATTGATCTTCAAATATTGCTTTTGCATCAAATAATAAACGCC
>BJGN01000106.1 GCA_014190515.1 Bacteroidota bacterium | reverse complement strand
CCATTTAAAAGGAGCATATTTGTGTGTAACCAGTATTTGGCACCTTTACATTGGCAAGACCCCATGTTTTGGGCTATTTCGTTTTCGTGATGCGGAAATTTCAAATCGTTTCCACCACCATGAATATCAAACACTTCGCCCAGGTATTTCAGGCTCATAGCAGAACATTCCAGATGCCAGCCAGGAAAACCAATGCCCCAGGGAGAATTCCACCGCATAATATGTTCGTCCGAAGCTTTCATCCAAATGGCGAAATCGGCGGGATGGTTTTTTTCGCTTTGATTTTTTAGGTTATCACGTGTTTCAGAGAGTAACTCATCGATTTTTCTACCAGATAAAACACCGTAGTCCCCCTTATTGTCCATGTACTTTTGGGTGTCAAAATATACGCTGCCATTTTTTATATAAGCTAATCCATTTTTTAAAATAGTTTCTACCATTTCAATTTGCTCTGGAATATGACCTGTTGCCCGAGGTTCAATACTAGGCGGTAATGTTTGAAAAATGCGCATCATGTTATGAAAACCTACGGTATATTTTTGGGCAACCTCCATCGGTTCCTTTTTTTCAAGTCGCGCACCTTTGCTCATTCTATCTTCCCCGTCATCCAATAAATGTCCTACATCGGTTATATTTCTTACATATCTAACTTGATAGCCAATGGTTTGTAAATATCTGTAAATAATATCGAAGCTGACAAATGTCCTGCAATTTCCTAAATGTACATCGTTATAAACAGTGGGACCACAGACATACATGCCTATAAAACCAGGCGTTTCAGGGATAAAAAGTTCTTTCTGACGGGTGATGCTATGATAAATATGAAGTGCTCTTGTCATTGAAAAAAGGAATTAAGGCGTAAAAATGGCAAAAATAAGGATTGTTTTATATGTTTTATGGCTTATTTCCAATTAATATCGGCGGCTACCGGACAATGATCTGAAAAATTACCTGGACTATACCTTCGGCAGTATAAGGTTTTAAATGTTTTTGAAGGCAAAATATAATCTATCCGCATACCCTTAACAGGTCCTATATACGTTACACCAATGCCATTTCCTGCAGCTAAAAAGGCGTCATCTGCGTATTTTCGTAATCTATTATAAACATAAGATAATGGCGTGTCATTTAGGTCGCCACAAATGATAACAGGATGGGGGGATTGGGCAATGTGATCTGCCAGAATCTGGGACTGTTGTGTTCTTGTTTTTATAGATTGCTTATATTGGGATAGCATTTTTCTATACAAATGCATGTCTTTCCTTTCCGGGACAGTGCCTCCTTCCGAAATCTGGTAAGCCATGCCCGTAATTTGATTTGACAACAAATGTACATTATATACTCGGAATATTTTTCCGTTTTTATGTCTGAAATCTGCATATTGAAAGCCATTGTCCGCACTGAAAACAAAGGATTCTGTTTTGATGGGATCGTAGGAACTGTAGATGGCCAGTCCTGCCTCTGCGGAATGAGCCGCTCTGTTTAATCCGATGGATTTGGGCAAACTTCCCTTAACAAGTTTCATGCCCTCAATTTCCTGAAGGCACCAAATGGTAGGATGTATTTTTAAAATTAATTTTTCCCAGGCATCATCTTGAATGTATGGATGAGGATAATCTATTTCTTTGAATTCATGCGCGTTAAAAGTGGCAATTCTAAAACTTTCCGTGGTTTCACCGGGAGGTATTTTCATTCTAAAATAGCCAAAAACGTAATCGACGCGCAAAAAAATGATCACAAGGGGTAAAAGAAAAATCCACTTCCTACGGTACATCCAGTAGATGGTGAAAATTATATTTGCCAACAAGGAAAGTGGATAAAACAAACTTGCTATGCCAAAGTACCAATAGTCATTTGGATTGATATAGGCACCGAGATAAAGAATTAGTAAACTGAGTGCTGAAAATAGGGTAATGATTCGTATAAATGAGTCCAAATCTTACTTTTTACTAGCCTGAAATAAAAATTCTTTCTCCTCGTCGGAAAGACTATCGTAGCCTTTCTGTTTGATTTTATCTAAAATTTGATCCAGTTGGGTTTGATGATCGAGAGAATTTCCACTTTTACCCCCCTTATCGGCAGTACTTTTCGATGTAGTTGGTCTTTTTCGATGAATAACCTTGAGTGGATTATTTCTTCTATGTGAAGCTTTATTGGAGGAGAACAAATATTGAATATACTCTGCCATTCTGTTAAATGGTAAAGATAAATCGTGGCCTTCCTGAAGTAACCGGACAAAAATAAAACCGAAAAAAGCGCCACCAAGGTGCGAAAAATGTCCTCCTGTATTAGTATTTGACGTTATGGATATCAAATCGATGATTAATAGCGCGAGAACAATAAATTTTAGCTTGACATCGCCTATGAATAATAATCTGAAACTGTAATCTGGTGCAATGGTGCCTGCCGCGACGACAATGGACATGATTCCCGCAGAGGCTCCTAAGGCCATTTTTGTTCCATTGGCACCGTAAGGAAGTAGATTTGCCGTTAAAAAAAATAGGATGGAACCCAAAATTCCGCCACAAAAATATAAGAATACTATTCTGTGATTACCTAAAAAATCGCCTGTTACCCTTCCAAACCAAATGAATATCAACATATTCCATAAAATATGAAAAAACTCAAGATGTAGAAACATGTTGGTAATCAGTATCCATGGATGTGTTAGCACAAACATTCCGTCGGAAGACATGGCGAGGTATTTTATCAAACCCTCAAATATCGTGGACGGTTTTCCACCATTCGATAAGAAAAGGATAAAATTCAGAATGGTAGCAATAACAAAAACAGCTACGTTTATGATAACCAATTGGTTCACCTTGTTTCCGTAACTGAATTCTGCTTTTAAATCGTTGTAAATAGAACTTAGCATGATATTTGTCCTGATTAATTGAATCGCATGGGGAATTTGTGCCAAAAAGTGATGATGAGAAATCCAAACAACGCACCACCTAAATGGGCAAAATGAGCGACGCCGGGTTGTTTGCCACTCAATCCGAGGTACAGTTCTAAAGCGGCATAAATCACTACGAAATATTTAGCTTTCAACGGAATAGGGGGAAATAGTAATTGTATGACTGAATTTGGAAAATTCATCCCATAAGCTACCAATAATCCGAAAACGGCACCCGATGCACCAACGGTAGGAATATTCATGCTTGACATAGGTATAGCACCTGACGTCAATTCCCAGTGCATGACCGCCATGTGTAAAACAAAAGAGCCAAGACCCGTTGCGAGATAGAAGAATAAGAATCTTTTCGGTCCAAAAACAGCTTCTACGGGAGGTCCGAACATGTAAATAGCAAACATATTAAACAATAAATGCATAAAGTTTCCATGCATAAACATGTGGGTAACTATTTGATAGGGCTGAAAATAAGGTGAACCAGGGTAATAGACAGCCAGTAGATTGGGCTCAATAACAAATCGTACGCCCAAAAACATTATAATATTGATTATCAACAGATTTTTAACGACATCAGTAAGTTGGAGCATATTTTAGCGTTTAAATGATTCAGTAAGTTCTGATAAATTATAGGTAAGGAAACATCGGTTCCCTGAGGGACTCATTAAAGGATTTTGGCAGGCAAATAGTTCATCAATCAGGGTTTGCATTTCGGTCTGATTCAAAGTTTTTCCTCTTTTTAGTGCGCCAGCTTTGGACATGGCCCGACATAATTTTTCTCTGGTCCCCAATCGTAAATTTGTACCCTGCTTAAATTGTTCTAATAAATCTTCCAATAAACTGACTTCTTCTGATGAAGATATGCCCGCAGGAACGCCGTTTATGAGAAATCCATTATTGCCAAAAGGTTCTATGTCAAAACCTAATTTATTCATTTCGGGTAAAAGGTCCATTAATATAACCGCGTCAGCAGGGCTATATTGCACCTGTCTGGGAAATAAAAGGCGCTGAGAGCTTACCCTATTTTCATTTATTGCATTTTCAAATTGTTCGTATAGTATCCTTTCATGTGCCGATTGCTGGTCCACTAAAAGAAAACCTGATTTTATCTGACACACCAAATATCGGTTATGAATCTGATAGGGTGATTTTAGTTGAAAATTTTCTGTTTCGTTAAAAAGAGGTTGTTCTGTGGAGGCCTGGTAAGTTACGACTTCTGGTCCGGGTAATTCTCCAAAATCAGGTTCCGCGTTAGAAATATTTTTCATGCCCTCATACAGTTTTTCCCATTGCTTATTAGCTGAGGCAGGGCTGTAAGTTCCGAAGCCAACCTTATTTGCAGCTTGTTCAAAACTTGGCGTGTGCTCATGCTGAGGCCTTGGAAAATTTAAGATTGAACGCTCAAAATCTAAGCTGCCCGATATGCCATATTGCCCTATGGCATGTCTAACGGCCACACGTATATAGCTGTATATCAGAGATTCATCCTCAAATTTAATTTCCTGTTTTGTAGGGTGAATATTTATATCAATTTTACCAGGATCAATATCCATGTAAAGGACGTACAAAGGGAAAGTATCTTTTGGCAGCATATCCTCAAAGGCGCTGGTGATAGCATGCTGCAAATAATGGCTGCGAATGAACCGGTTATTAACAAATAAATATTGTTCCCCCCTTGTTTTTTTTGCAAACTCAGGCTTGCCTACAAAGCCGGTAATTCGTACAACATCGGTTTCTTCTTCAACAGGTACCAGTTTTTTATTGGACTGAACACCCAGTACCTGAGAAACCCGCTGACGCAAATTTCCGGGAGCGTAAGAAGCTATTTCATTTTCGTTGTGGGAAAGATGCAGTTGAATAGATGGATTTGCCAGGGCAATCCTTTGAAACTCCTCAACAATATGTTTTAGTTCAACAGTATTATTTTTTAAAAAATTTCGTCGCGCGGGTACATTAAAAAATAAATTTTTTACTGACAGGCTGGTTCCCGGACTCATGGTACAGGGTTCATGTTTTTTAATATCCGTAGCTTCCACAACTAATCGGGTGCCCAATTCGGCATTATGTAACCTTGTTTTGAGTTCGAGTTGGGCAACCGCGGCAATGGATGCCAGTGCTTCTCCCCGAAATCCCATGGTTCTTATGGAAAACAAATCGGAGGACTGTTTAATTTTAGAAGTAGCATGTCTTTCAAGAGACATTCGGGCATCTGTTTCGGACATTCCACAGCCATTATCTGTTACTTGAAGAAGTTGCCGGCCGGCTTCCTTGGCATGAATGATGATAGAAGTAGCCCCAGCATCCACTGCATTTTCCAATAATTCCTTGAGCACTGAAGCTGGCCGTTGAATAACTTCACCAGCAGCAATTTGATTTGCAATGGCATCGGACAGTAACTTGATGACATCTGACATCTATTCGGTTTTTTCAATCATTTGTATCCATACCGGTAAAAACTCGGTAAGGACAAAGTAGGCACCTAAAAGAAGAATACCAATAATAAGGAGTAATCTAATGTTTTGTTGGCGCTTAGATTTTTGAGCAAAGTTAGGGTCAGCTTTATATTTACTTTTAAAACCAGAACGAATGCGCATTTTAGCACCTTCCAAATCGTCCTGTTTTCTCATCTCCCGTTGCTTCGCACGCTCTTCCAATTCTTCCTGTACCGGATCATAGTACCTGGGCGTAAAAGTAAAAGCCTTTGTTTTTGGCAATTTGGAAAATCGAAATAATGACATGATATTTTATTTTACAATGGGTAACAAAATTAAACTAATTTTAGCTTAATAGGGTATGATTTTATAACCAATTAAAATGGTAATCTGTTTGTCGTTTTATTTTTTTGAAAATTTACCACTACCATATTTTAGTTATGTACCTTTGAAGTGCAAATAATAACCAAATTATACTTTTATGAGCGATGCCATAAAACATGAGTGCGGAGTTGCCCTCATTCGTCTTAGGAAACCATTTACTTTTTATCAGGAAAAATATGGTTCAGCTTTTTATGGCATTGAAAAAATGCGATTATTGCTTCAAAAGCAACGGAATAGAGGTCAGGACGGTGCAGGTTTGGCAACCATTAAACTAGATCCGAAGCCGGGTGAAAAGTATATTAGTAGAAAAAGAAGCGTCGCGACAAACTATTTAGATGACCTTTTTGATCAGGTTTATTACCATTTTAATAAACTAAAAGATTATCAACAAGATGCTCAGTGGCTGAAAGATAATAAACCCTATATGGGCGAATTATTACTTGGCCACCTCAGGTATGGCACGCATAGTGATAACTCCATAGAAACTTGTCACCCTTTTCTTCGCCAAAATAACTGGATTAGCAGAAACCTTTTATTGGCCGGAAATTTTAATCTGACCAATGTCGATGAACTCTTTCAGGAACTGGTTGAATTGGGGCAATACCCAAAGGAAAAATCAGATACGGTTACGGTCCTTGAAAAAATTGGGCACTTCCTGGATGATGAAGTGCAACGCCTTCATACCTGGTATAAACCCGATGGGCATTCAAATATACAGATTAATGATCTTATTTATGAAAATCTGGATATTCAACGTCTGCTGCGAAGGGCCTGCAAAAAATTTGACGGCGGCTATGTTATGGCTGGTCTCATAGGTCACGGTGACGCTTTTGTCATAAGAGATCCCGCCGGTATCAGACCCGCATTCTATTATGCAGATGAAGAAATCGTGGTGGTCGCCTCGGAAAGACCTGCTATTCAAACCTCTATGGAAGTCAATTTTAATGATATCAAGGAGGTTAAACCGGGTCATGTCCTCATCATAAGAAAGAACGGAAGCCTGGAGGAACTTCCCTTTATTGAGCCAAGAGAAATAACGCCCTGTTCTTTTGAACGCATCTATTTTAGTAGGGGTAACGATAGGGATATCTATCTGGAAAGAAAGGCTTTAGGTAAAAAACTTATCCCTCAGATTTTGGAAAGTATTGAGTACGATTTTGAAAATACCGTGTTTTCTTTCGTTCCCAACACGGCCGAAACCGCTTTTTTTGGAATGATTGAGGGAATTTATGATAGCCTGAATGTGGTTAAAACAAAAAAAATACAGGCGCTCATGGAAAATGGGCCTGTAGATGATGTGGAGCTACAAAAAATAATGAACTTAAAGCCTCGCATCGAGAAATTGATTCTTAAAGATGCTAAAATAAGAACTTTTATTGCCGATTCACAAACAAGGGGTAAACTGGTCTCCCACGTATATGATATTACCTACGGTCTAGTTAAAAATGACGTGGATACTCTGGTTTTACTCGATGATTCTATCGTTAGAGGAACCACTCTCCGCGATAGTATTATTCATATTGCCTCTACCTTGAAACCTAAAAAAATTATCATTGCTTCTACGGCTCCTCAAATTAGATTTCCAGATTGTTATGGCATCGATATGTCTAAAATGGGCGAATTCGTCGCGTTCAAGGCCTTGGTGAAACTGTTAGAGGAAAATAATAAAATGAACTTACTCCAGGAAACTTATTTGAAATGTAAAGAAGTAGAGTTTTCGTCTGCAGCATTAGCTGAAAATCAGGTAAGTAGTTTGTATGAATCTTTTTCCTATCAGGAAATTTCCGATAAAATCGCAGAAATAGTTACGCCGCCTGATACAAATATTGACATTGAGGTGATTTACCAAACCATTGCCGATTTACACGAAGCCTGCCCGAACCACAAAGGGGATTGGTATTTTTCAGGTAAATATCCTACGCCAGGCGGGGGTAGAGTCGCAAATAGGGCTTTTATTAACTATATGGAGAAAAAAGATGTGAGAGCTTATTGAGTAAGTTTTCGCCATCTTTTTAAACGTTCGCCTGCTAAAGCAAGGGTCTCTTCTTTTTTTGCAAAACAAAACCGGATGATTCGGGCATTTGGTGGATTATGATAAAATGAAGATAGGGGAATGGCTGCAACCCCTACCTCTTTAACGAGCCATTCAGTAAATGAAATGTCACCCTCCGAACTGAGTTCACTATAATCGCAACATTGAAAATAAGTACCTTCACAGGATAATGGTTTCAATCCTGTCCCTGAAATCAATGCTAAAAAATAATCCCTTTTTTCTTCATAAAAATGGTTCAGTTTCATGTATTGCCCGGGATCTTCCATATAATCTGCCAGGGCGTATTGTAAAGGTGTATTGACTGAAAAAACATTGAATTGGTGAACTTTCCTGAATTCTTTGGTCAATAATGGAGGTGCAACCACATAACCAATTTTCCAGCCTGTCACATGATAGGTTTTACCAAACGAAAATACGGCAAAGCCTCGTGCTCTTAATTCCGGATAATTTAAAATGCTTTCATGCTTTTTCCCGTCAAAAATGAGATGCTCATACACCTCATCACTAAGTAAATAAACTTCAGTGTTAGACAAGACTTGTTGCAAATTCAGCATATCGTTTACTGACCATATTCTACCTGTTGGATTGTTTGGTGTGTTTATTATAATCAGTTTTGTTTGGGCGCTGAACATTTTTCTAACAAGGCTCCAGTCAATGATATAATCTGGTCCCTCGAGTATTATGGGTTTCGCTATGCCCCCACATAATTCAATAGCTGGTCGATAGGAGTCGTACGCAGGTTCAAAATAGATAACCTCATCTCCAGGTCTGATTAAGGCAGAAATGACGGTGAAAATACCCTGGGTGCCGCCGGCAGTTATCGTTATTTCATCTTCTTCATGTAAACGAATGCCGTAAAGTCCATTAAATTTTTCTGACAATCTCTCTCTCAGCACGGGAACACCAGTCATTTGAGCGTACTGATTTTTCCCTTGATAAAAATATTGGGTGGCTAGTTCAAGTAAGTAAGGGTCTGGTTCAAAATCGGGAAAGCCCTGCGATAGATTGACCGCACCAAATTCTTTTGCCATATTTGACATTACAGTAAAAATAGTAGTGCCAACATTGGGTAATTTGGAGTTAAAATACATTGATTATTTGTTGTATTCGTTATATATCTTGGTGATTCCTTTAGCTAAATCCTTATCTTTTTGTGTAATTACATTTCCAGCATCATGTGTTGTTAAACGGATTTCCACTTTATTCCAACTATTTGACCAATTGGGATGATGGTTCATTTTTTCTGATAACAAAGCAACTTGCGTCATAAAACTAAAAGCGACAGAAAAATTGTCAAATTGGAAATGTCCAATGAGCGCATTTGATTCTTCTTTCCAGTTTGTCATAAAATCGTTTTAATGTGGTAGCTGATGTAAGGCATCATCTAAGTTAACAAACAATTGTTCCACGTGTTGCTTTTCTGTGTGAAAACTTGTTACACATGCTCTAAAATATAAATTTTCTTTCAACTTGAGTATTGAAAACCAGGTATTTCCCTGATCAATAATCCGTTTGTGAAAGGAAGCCAATTCGTCTGGGGATAATTTTTCTATTTTTTCATGCGTAAACACAACAACCCCTAAATTGCTTTGAACGGGTAGTTTCCAACCTCGTTTTACTAAACCTTCAGACATATAATCGGCCAGAGAAAGTTGTTTTTCAATGTCGGCTGCCATTTGGGTAGCTCCTTTTACCCTAAAGGCCATATAAACCTTTAGGCCAATAAATCGCCTGGACCAAAGTAAGCTATTCTGATAAGGATCATTGTTGTTTTGAGAAGGCATGTACAGCGCTTCCGTTTGAAAAGTCTGGTATACCGTTTGCGGATATTTACAAAAAAACATACCTGCTCCCATCGGAACACTTAACCATTTATGGGCATCAGCAGTGACAGAATCGGCGAGTTCAATGCCTTGTAACTTTTCCGCAATGACGGGCGAAATAATAGCACCCCCAGCCCATGCAGCATCCACATGGAGCCATAAGTTCTCTTTTTTGGCAATGTCAGACAGCTCGAAGAGCGGATCAATACTCCCTATAGGGGTTGATCCGACGGTTCCTACCAAAAGAAAGGGATGAAAACCATTTTTCTTGTCTATATTGATTTGTTCCTTTAAGGCTGAAATATTGAGTGAAAAATCATCATTAAGTGGAATTTTAAAAATAGATGATGTACCAAGACCTGCGTTTTTTGCAATCTTGTCAAAGGAATTGTGGGCCAGTTCAGAGACATAAAATCTTGGTTTTTCTTTAATTCCGGCAAGCCCCTCTGTTAAATATTCCGGAAAATGATGCGCTAAGGCACACAAAACGGCGGTAAAATTTGCTTCTGATCCTCCGGAAGTAAAATGTCCTGTGGCACTGTTTGGCCACTTCATTTTTTCTATATAAAATTGAATCAGTGAATTTTCAACTTCATTTGAAAATTGAGCATGGCTATAAGCAGCCATCTGTGGATTAAAAAGTGCCGTTAAATAATCGCCAACAACGGCTGAAAACGTGGTCGCAGGGTTAAATAAGCCAAAATACCCTGGATGGGGAACATGGATATTGCCTTCTTTCAGCCAAGGTAGTAAGTCGTCCAGGGTGCTTTCAATGTTTTCTCC
>BJGN01000105.1 GCA_014190515.1 Bacteroidota bacterium | reverse complement strand
ATCCAAATACCTGCCAAATCGCTGAATTTCTTCTAAATCATCATAATCTAGAACTTTTCCTCTTTGATAATCTTTGGAATCATCCCATGAAAATGGAGGTGAAACATGATCATTCATCCCTAAATCCAAATCTGTCATGAGAATTACGGGTGTTTGCAATTGCTCTGACAAATCAAATGCGGTAACGGTTAAATCAAAACATTCTTTTGGAGTGGACGGGAATAATAAAATATGTCTGGTATCCCCATGAGAAGCATAGGCAGCTTCTAAAATATCGGACTGTTGGGTTCTCGTTGGCATTCCAGTGGATGGCCCCGTTCGTTGTACATCAATGAGTACTAAGGGTATTTCAGCAAAATAGGCCAAGCCTAAAAATTCATTCATTAAGGATAAACCAGGACCACTTGTTGCTGTAAAAGCTCTGGCACCATTCCAGTTGGCACCAATCACCATGCCAATGGCAGCTAATTCATCTTCTGCCTGAATAATGGCCACTTTTCGTTTGCCCGTCTCTTTTTCTTCTCTAAATTCATCAGCATATTCCATAAAAGCTTCAACTACCGAGGTGGAGGGTGTAATCGGGTACCAGGCGGCAAAAGTTGCGCCACCATAAATAGCCCCCAATCCACAGGCACTATTTCCATCCGTCATAATGGCATCCTTGAGTAAATCTCTTCTTTCAACTTTTAAATCAAAAGTGCCCTTGTAATTTGCTTTTATAAAATCTGAACCTAATTTCAGGGCATTTAAATTGGGGGCAATTAACTTTTCCTTTCCTTTGAATTGATCTCCCAATAAAGATTCAAATACAGTAAAATCAAATTGCATCAATTCTGCTAAAGCACCAACATAGATAATATTTTTAAACAATAATCTGAGTCTGGCATCAGTATAGGTTTCATTACAAATCTCCATAAGTGGGATGGGAATAAAATGTATGTCATCCCTCTTGTAATGATCGGGTAATTTTTTACTACTATCATAAAGTAAATAACCTCCTGGACGAACACTTTTTATATCAGCTTCCATACTTTGTGCATTAACAGCAACCATTAGGTCAATACCATCCCGTCGGCCTAAGTATCCTTTTTCACTTACCCTCACTTCGTACCAGGTTGGTAAACCTTGAATATTAGAGGGAAAAATATTTTTTGGCGTTACGGGAATACCCATTCTAAAAATGGCCTTACAAAAAAGTAAATTGGCACTGGCAGAGCCTGTTCCATTCACATTGGCGAATCTGACAACAAAGTCATTTATTTTTAATTTATCTGACATACTCTGAAATTATCCTGCTTTAGTCACTTTATATAAAAATTTATGCATATCCCATGCTGAGGTTGGGCATCTTTCTGCACATAAACCGCAATGAAGGCAAACATCCTCGTCCTTAACCATGACTCTTTTAGTTTTAAGCGGTGCTGAAACATATAAGTCCTGAGAGGTATTTAAGGCGGGCATATTCAATAATTGTCTCAAATCATCCTCTTCTGCATTGTCTGTGAAAGTAATACAAGTGGTTGGACAAATATCAACGCAGGCATCGCATTCAATACATTTATCTTCAACGAATACAGTCTGTACATCACAATTAAGGCATCTTTCCGCTTCCTTACAACCTTCATGTTTGGTAAATCCAAGTTCAACCTCAGTTTTTCTATTACTTAAGGTAATCTTTTTATCAGCTTGAGCTACGGTATATCTTACATCATTAACTACATTACTTTCATAAGCCCACTCATGAAGGCCCATTTTTTGACTTACTAAATTTACAAAAGGGGAAGGTCTTTGAGTTAATGGTAGATTTCTACAAGCAAGATCGATAGAAATGGCAGCCTGATGTCCATGAGCGACTGCTGTAATGACATTTTTAGGCCCCCATGCTGCATCTCCTCCAAAAAAAACTTTTGGATGGGATGAAGCATGCGTCAATGTATCAACTTCAGGCATATCCCATTTATCAAAAGCAATGCCTATATTTCTTTCAATCCAAGGAAAACTATTTTCCTGGCCAATAGCAATTAAAACATCATCAGCTTCAATAAAAACTAGAGGTTCACCGGTAGGTACCAGTTTTCTCTTTCCATTTTCAATAATGGGGGTTACTTTCTCAAAATTCATTCCTTTCAAGACGCCATCTTTCACTACAAATTCAATGGGAACATGATTATCTACAATGGGAATATCCTCATGCATAGCATCTTCCTTTTCCCATGGGGAGGCTTTCATTTCACTATATGGGCTCCTTACCACTACTTTAACAGATTCTCCTCCAAGTCTTCTTGACGTCCTGCAGCAATCCATGGCCGTATTTCCTCCGCCGAGCACAATGACTTTTTTTCCAATGTTGGTAGTATGTTCAAAAGCAACATTTGCCAACCAGTTAATGCCAATATGAATATTTTTTGCCCCCTCATTTCGCCCGGGCAAATCAGGTAAATCTCTTCCTTTTGGAGCGCCTGTTCCCACAAATACTGCGTCATAATCTTGTGACAACAGTTCCTCCATACTATGTACAAAATGGTTAAAATGAGTATGAATGCCAAGATCAAGGATATAATTAACCTCTTCATCCAAGACCGATTCAGGTAATCGGAAAGAGGGAATTTGACTCCTCATGAATCCGCCACCTTTGAATTGCTCATCAAATAAATGGATTTCATATCCTAACGGGGCAAGATCTCTGGCTACTGTTAATGAGGCAGGTCCACCGCCAACTAAAGCGATTTTCTTACCATTGAAAGAAAAAGGTCCCTGTGGCATAAAAGGTTTTACTTCACCTTTATTATCGGCTGCCACTCTTTTTAAACGACAAATAGCCACTGGTTCCTCCTCAATTCTACCTCTTCTGCAAGCTGGTTCGCAGGGCCTGTCGCATGTCCTTCCTAAAACGCCGGGAAATACATTGGATTCCCAGTTTATCATGTAAGCCTCGGTGTATTTTTCTTGCGAAATAAGGCGAATATATTCTGGAACGGGGGTATGCGCAGGACAGGCATATTGGCAATCTACTACTTTGTGAAAGTATTCCGGGTTTTTAATGTCGGTTGGTTGCATGAATCTATTTTAACAAGTGTTTATGTAAATGTAAGTTTTTTTACAATTTTAGCAATAAAAATCTTACAAAACCCCCTATTTTAAAATTAGATTCTTTAAAAATAAGAAAAAACAATTAGTAATCACCTGATTTTACACAGCGAAATCCAGTGTGTTCTGAACCAGTATCTGGACTTGACTTCATTCTGGCTGCCACTCTGTAACCGGCGCAGTAAGAATCATTGCAAAGAAAGGAACCGCCGCGCATTGTTTTTTGTGCTGTATTTGGAAAAGACGGATCAAAACTATTAGACGGACCCATTGGGTTTTCCAATAAACCACTTTGGGAATCACAAGTATAGGCATACCAATGATACCAATCGTTACACCATTCCCATACATTTCCGCTCATATCATATAATCCATATTCGTTGGGTTTGAATGTTCCAACGGGACTTGTTTTCAGGTACCCGTCTTCCCCCGTGTTTTTATTAGGGAAGACCCCCTGCCAATAATTTCCTTGTGATGTCTCTTGACCTGGTGCACTATTACCCCATGCGTATAGTGCTGACTCACTTCCGCCTCTTCCTGCATATTCCCATTCAGATTCAGTAGGTAACCTTTTACCAGACCATTTACAATAGGCCATGGCGTCATACCAACTCACATGAACTACAGGATGATCTGCTTTGTAAATGCTACCAGGCCCTTGAGGGTGTTTCCAGTTGGCTCCTGTCGTAAATGTCCACCATTCAGAAAAATGATTTTCTTCGGGAGAGACTTCCTTAAAAACCAATGATCCTGGTTTTAATGTTTCAGGATCGGGAAGGGGAGTGCCAGGTGGCATTTGTTTTGCTATTTCATTGATATCAATGGGTCTTTCTGCTATGGTTATCCATCCAGTGGCCCTGACAAATTTTTCAAACTCTTTGTTTGTGACCTCATAAGCGTCCATATAAAATGAGGGTATTTTAATTTTATTGAGAGGATACTCATCCTTTCTGGGCAAACTTCCTTCCGTTTGATTTCTTTCAGCAGGGTATTCAGTAGCACCTCTGGTATAGGTTCCCTCGGGAATGAACACCATCCCCTTGGTTTCCTTTGCCATTTTTGCATCAGGTTTTATCTCATTTATTTCTTCCATCCATTTTTTTTGAATGGCTTCTTCCCCTGGAATGCCTTGATGGCACATGGGTAATGCTGTCGTTACAGTATCCTTCCCAATTGGTTCTTTCTTTTCAATTTTACATTGAAATAAAACCAAACAAAGAAGTAGAAGCGAAATATTTTTCATGGATGTCTTAATAGTTATGGATTAATAGTATCTCCCAATCGTCCAATCCTGAATTTTTTATTTTCAGATTCTACGTGTTGTGAAATAAGAATTTTACTCAATTCCGACACTTTTTCCGGAAATTCTTGGCTTAAATCAATGGCTTCTTTTGGATCATTTGCCAGATTATAAAGAGCTGGTTTACCATCTTCCTTGTGTAATTTAAGTCGAATCATCTTCCAATCTCCCTGACGTATGGCCTGTTGTCCTCCATACTCGGGAAATTCCCAATAAAGCCAGGGATGAACTCTTTGTTTGCCCTTATTCGTTAAGGTTGGTAAAATGGAGATGCCATCTATATTGGCTGGGGTTTTTGCACCTACCAGTTCAGATAATGTTGGAAAAATATCTGGAAAATACCCAATATGGTCGGAAATTCCGCCCGATTTAATTTTTGCAGGCCAATGAGCGATGAATGGTACACGTATACCTCCCTCAAAAACAGATCCTTTTATGCGATCTGGATTTTCCGGAAACGGTCCTGCTGAATTAAAATAGGCTGCATCAACTCCTCCGGCGTAAGTTGGGCCATTGTCGCTTGTGAATATGATTAAGGTATTTTCATATAAACCCAATGCTTTTAAGGTGGCAACCAAAGTACCCACTTGTTCATCCAGATAGGAAATCATGGCTGCATAAGTGGCTTTAGGAGCGTAGGCTGGAACGTAACCCTTGTCACCTAAGTAGGGGGCCTCTTTTCCTAGCTTTTTCTGGTAGTAATCAATCCAACGCTTTGGTACCTGTAACCCTGCATGAGGTATAGGTGAAGCATAATAAAGGAAAAATGGATTTTTTTTGTTTGTCTTTATATATTGAATAGCCTCCTTTAACATTGATTCAGGAGCATATTCCAGCCCAACATAAGGTGCATAATTTTCTTCTCTTGAAGAATCAACGCCAACATTCCATTTTTGTGCAGCCAACATTAATGGATTACCAAGTGAAACTCTTTTTTCGTTTTTCCACAAAAAAGGAGGATAGTAAGTATGTGCCCATCGTTGGCAATTGTAGCCATAAAAAAAATCAAAACCTTGCCTGGTTGGTAAACCTTCTGTTTCGGGCGCACCCAAACCCCATTTTCCAACAGCAGCAGAAGTATATCTCTTGCTTTTTAGCATTTCAGGTATAGTAAAAGTACTATCTGGTATTGGATATTGACCCTCAAGCTTGGGATTTTCCAGCATGGAGGCAAAACTCCATACATTTCCTCTTGAACCCCATTCATCGTTCCCTCTTATAAAAGAATGGCCTGTATGCTTTCCGGTCAATAAGGTGTATCTCGCAGGTGCACATACAGGGGCTCCAGAATAAAACTGATTAAATTTTAAGCCTCCTTTAGCCAGCCCGTCTATATTAGGTGTTTCAATTATTTCTTGTCCATACACCCCCAGATCGCCATAACCCAAATCATCTGCTAAAATGAATATGATATTTGGTTGCTTTTGCTTTTGAGCAGAAAGGTCATTTAAAATGAACATTAGAATAATAAGGACAATATATCTCATTCCTATTTCCGTTTGGGTTACTTTAAATATAAACAATACGAAAATAGGAATTTAATATATCTTATTTTAATTATTTGGAGAACCTGCGTTTATCCAACAGGTAAATTTTTCCAATTGTGCCGCCGTAAGACTGTTAGGTCCGGTTGAATTTCTAGGTGGCATGGATTTATTCGTTAATACTTCTTTCTTAAACTTACCACTGATTGCATCATTTTTAAGTCCGGCATAAGTAGTGTAATCCCTTTCACCTGTCCCTGATACATGACACGATTTTATTGCACACGTTTGGTTGATGATGGGCGTTATGTCTGTTTTGTATGTAACCGTGGAACATGGGTTAGTTGGTGTCACTATCGGATCGTCTATTACTTTTGTGCATGAAAAAATAACAGTAATTAGAAGTGACAATAAAAACATAGGACTTTTCATGGTTTAATTTTTATGGATTAACGGAGGATTTTTAATGCTGGTTGCCTTAGTTTAATTAAGTTTCCGTTATTAATTATAAAAAATATTTTGAAAATTGTAAAAATAATGTATCTTTGCAGCCTAATTGGTTCCGTAGCTCAGCTGGATAGAGCAACTGACTTCTAATCCGTAGGTCACAGGTTCGAATCCTGTCGGAATCACTGTGTAAAATAAGATAATTTTTTAAAAAACTCCCGGGTTGATATAACCTGGGAGTTTTTTAGTTTAACGCTTTTCAATATAAGGTGAAACACCTTCAATTACCTTAACATATTGGTCTGCAACCGTTTCACCAAAATAAGCACGCAGGGTGTAATTCCCTGATTCAATAAATTTGTCGTAGTGAACAAAATAAGGTGCATCACTTTTTCTTTTCTCTACGGTAAGATCCCAACGAAACTGATTGAATCCTTTTTTACCGTTTAAATTGATTTGCCAAATTTCATTGTTCATATTGTTAAGTAACTCAAGTTTGATTGTTTTTGCTTCTTTTAACCAGAATGAAAAATCGGCTTTTTCAAAACTTCTGTAATCAGCTTCTCCTCCATTTGAATTGAACCATGGTCTTTGAATGGTTCCTACTTCAAATAATTGATCTTTTTTAATTTCTAATGAGTTTTTTGTAAGGGAATGAATTGGTTTTAAGTTGAGTTTAAATATTCCCCTTCCATGAGTAGCCACTACAAGATCCGATGTCACTTCATTAATTTCTATATCTGCAATTGCGGTTTGGGGCATCCCACTTCCAAGATAGGACCAATTTTGACCTCTATCGATCGAAATATATACACCACGAATACTTCCTGCATATAGGATGTTTTCATTCTTAGGATCTTCTTCTATGACATTTATAGGTTCATCTGGTAGTCCGTTTGAAATATTTTTCCAAGTCAAGCCATAATTTTCTGATACATACAGAAATTTATGCAGGTCATCGTTATTAATGCCTGTCATTGCAATATAAACCCTTGATTCTTTAAATCTGGAGGGACAAATACTTCTGATATAATGATTAGGTAAATTTTTATCATGTTCTTCCCAGGAAGCTCCATCATTGTTAGATACCCAAAATGCCCCTTTGTCTGTTCCCACATAAAGAAGTCCCTTTTTAATTTGTGATTCCACCAATGCACCAGAAGCAAATGATCTTTTCTCCTTAATGACCGAATTAGTTAGATTTGGACTAATTACTTTCCATGTATCACCTCTATCCATGGATTTAAAAATATAATTTCCCCCTTGATATAAGGTTTGATGTTGAAATGAAGATATAAAATAAGGGGTTACGTAATTAAAGTGTAGTGTATCTTTTATTGAAGCAGGTAATTTGGGAATAATAGAGGTTGTCTCATCCTTACTTTTATCCAATCTGACTACTTCTCCATGTTGCTGACTATAATAAATAATATTTTTATCCAAAGGATCAATTTGTGAAACACAACCATCACCACCATCCCATGGATCAATCCAAACATATTTCCAGGGATCATTATATTGGGTGTTTAATTCTTTTGCCGGACCAAATACAGTGGCGTTATCTTGTGTACCACCATAAATGGAGTTTTTGCTTTCATCTATGGTAATATCGTAAAATTCTCCAACAGGAATATTATTGTAATGCATCCAGGAATCACCTTTATCGTAACTGACATAAAATCCACCATCGTTTCCAAGAGCAAGGTGGTTTGCATTATTAGAATTAATCCATAATTCACATTGATCGAGATGTAATCCCTGAGCAATACTTGGGGTCATCCGTTGTACTTGACCGCCAATAAATGTAAAGGTTTTCCCACCATCAATACTGTGAGCTAGTCGAATTCCAAGGCAAAATATTTCTTCATCATTTAAAGGATTGATGTTAATATTAGTAAAATACCAACCGTAAGCAGAAAAAATTTTAAATGGATTCTCATGTGTTTTTGCCCAGGTATTTCCTCCATCCTCCGTTTTATATACCTCTGCAGTAAATTCCTTAGGATTGTTAAGATTATCAATCAGTGCATAAGCTTTATTTGGATTTGTAAAAGAAACGGTAATACCTATTCTCCCTACATTTGGACCCGTTGGTAATCCTGTTTTACACGATGACCACGTTTTACCTCCATCTTTACTTTTATAAATGCCACTATTTGGTCCACTTACGCCTGGATTTACTTCCCACATAGTCGTGTACATGATATTTGGATCAGATGCAGATATTATAATATCATTTCCACCTGTTTTTTCATCTACAAATAACACTTTATCCCAGGTTTTACCTCCATTTTCAGTTCTAAAAAGGCCTCTGTGCTCATTTTTTGACCATAAATGTCCTAATACTGAGACCAAAACAATATCTGGATTACGAGGATGTATAGCTATTTCGGCAATAGACCAGGAATCATCCAAGCCAATTTGTTGCCATGTTTCCCCTGCATCCACTGATTTATACATACCTGTCCCAGGAAGGGTGAAGTTCCTGGGTTTCTTTAAATGTTCGCCAGTTCCTAAATAAATAATGTTAGCATTTGAAGGTGCTACGGCAAAATCACCAATACTAAAAATAGCTTCATTCTCAAAGATAGATTTCCAGCTTAATCCGTTATTAACAGTTTTCCAAAGTCCCCCAGATCCAAATCCAACATACATCGTTCCAGGATTATCCTTGTCCACATGCACCACATCGGCTCGGGCACTATTGAGGGTTGGACCTAAAGGAACCCAACTTAACTTAAAATCGCTATTTTCCCTCATTTCTTTGAAAGCCTGAAACGAATGAATTAAAGGAGATACGGGTTGCTGAGCGATGGCGAAAGCAAGGCAACTAAAAATAAAAATGATTATAGATAAATGAGTTTTGAGTTTCATATTAATGACTAATAATTTTTATAAAAATAAGATAGGAATTTTGTAAAATTACCATTCATAATTTAAAGAACATGAAAATTTTTATTTCTCCTACCATTTTATTTCTATCTCTTTTATGCGTGAATAATGTTTTATTTGCTCAGATTAGCATCAAAGACACTCTATCGATACCAAAGGAGTTAAAATCTATCACGCATCATAAAGTTATCATTGGGGGTAAAACCATTCAATACACAGCTACAGCGGGAGCCCTCATTTTAAGAAATATGCAGGATGAACCTATAGCATTTTTTGGATATACGGCTTATACCAAAGATGAGGAATCTGAATTAGATAAAAGACCCATCACTTTTGCTTACAATGGTGGGCCAGGTTCTTCTTCGATGTGGTTGCACATGGGGGCGTTAGGTCCGAAAAGAGTAGTGGTTAATGATCCATATAATAATAAACCAGCACCTTACAAAGTAGAGGATAATCAATTTTCAATTCTTGAAAAAAGTGATGTTGTTTTCATAGATCCTATTGGAACGGGTATAAGTAAGGCTGTTGGTAAGGCGAATAATAAGGATTTTTGGGGAGTGGATGAGGATATAAAATCAGTGAGTGGATTTATCAAGCAATATATAAATGAAAATAACAGATGGTCATCGCCAAAATTTATTTTAGGTGAAAGTTATGGTACCATGCGAAGTGCAGGTGTCGCTAATTATTTACAAGAAGAACTGGGTATTGCCCTCAATGGTATTATTTTGGTTTCCACTGTTTTAGATATTAGAACACTTACTTTTCAACAGGGGGATGACCTTTCTTATATTTTACATATGCCTGCTTATGCAGTGTCAGCCTGGTACCATGATAAGATAGTTGATAAACCTAAATATATTGCTCTATTTGCAGAAAAAGCAAGAAGTTTTGCCTCCGGAGAATATGCTTCAGCTTTAATGAAGGGATCAGATTTAACTGATGAGGAATTTGATAAAATTGCTACTCAATATGCCGAATTAACAGGTTTAAGTAAAGAATATGTCAGAAGGGCAAACTTACGTGTGAAAGAACCACAATTTTCACAGGAATTACTTAGAACCGAGCGTATGACCGTTGGTAGATTGGATGCAAGATATAAAGGTATTAATCAGAATTTATTAAGTGAAGGAACCTCCTATGATCCACAAAGTAGTAGCATAAGCCCTCCTTATATTTCCGCATTTTTAGATTATTATTATAATGAGCTAAAGGTCAATAAAATGATAACTTATAAGACATCGGCATACAGTACGCCAGGTTTTACATGGGATTGGAAACATAAGAAAAATCATGTGAACTGGGATCCCGTTACGCCTAATACAGCCGTTGATTTAGCAGAGGTTATGAGTCGTAATCCATACTTAAAAGT
>BJGN01000104.1 GCA_014190515.1 Bacteroidota bacterium | reverse complement strand
AGACAGATCAATTGGATATACTTCAAAATAAGTTATTTTTTGTTGGAAAAAACAAAATCCACCTTGAAAAGGAGCAATCTTTGAAAGATTTCTTTAAAAATTTACCTTTAATTTATAGAGAGCAAGGATCCGGAACCAGGAAAATTATGGAAAATTTTATTGAGCGAAATGATATTAGAGTAACGAAAAAAATGGAACTGACATCAAATGAAGCGGTAAAACAGGCCATTCTTGCTGGATTTGGTTTTTCCGTTATGCCATTAATTGGAATTAAAAGGGAGTTATTAAATAACGAGCTTCATATCATTCCATTACCGGGTTTACCTATTATTTCAACCTGGCAATTAATATGGCTCAAAGGGAAGAAGCATGGACCCATTTCCCTTTCACTCATTAATCACATAGAAAAAGAAAAAGAAAAAATTGCTGATGAAGTATTTTCCTGGCATGAGAACTATTAAAAAAAGGGCTCAATCGAAATTGAGGCCCTTTTCTCCAAAAAGCATTAATTTGTCAGCCAAAAAATTTTAAATTTTACTGGGAGTAATTTATTTATTTAACCGTCATAACGCCGTTCATCAATCGCCAATGTCCTGGAAAAGTACATATATAAGGATAATCCCCTGGTTTTAAGGGCGCTGTAAATCTTAATCTAACCGTTTGATCTGGATTAACCAGAGCAGTTGCAAAAAGAATTTCAGGCATTTCAGGAACATAATTATTTGCAGCGCCATTTGGATCGGTAATCATTTTATCAGCTGCCTTTCCTATTTTTTCCAACGATTTAGGTTTCCCTATGACCAAATTATGTTGCATAGCATCAGGATTTTCGAATACTATTTCCACCGTTTTACCGGCAGAAACAGTAAAGGATTTCAGGTCATATTGCATCATTTCTCGTAGAGATTTAATTTTAACAATCTGCACATTGGGATCATTCATCTCCTCCTTTTTCAATATATCCCAGGCTTGCATTAGTCTTGTTAACCGATCTTTATTTACTCCTGAAAGAGAGGCAAGCAACTCATTTAAATAAGGAATTGACTCTTTTGGAACCACCGTTTTTTTCCGGTAATTCCATCCTTCACTAACGGCTTTCAATATGGCATCGAACCCATTGGCATCTAATTTTTTTGCTTTCTGCAAATAAGCAATCACCGTATTTATTTCAGCTAAAGATGCATGAGATTTCACACTTTTTGCTAAAACAAACTGAGGCATCGTCTGTGAAAGAACGAAAGAAACCTTTTTAGTCAGGGCATTATTATTTTCCAGACTTTCTGGTATTGAATTATCCTTATCAACACTTACAGAAATATTATAATCACCGGCAAATTCACCGGCAAATGAAATATTTCCTGACCATGGACCATTGGTATTCTTAGTAATGGTAACCGTTTCTCCTGGTTTCACCCCCTCAGCATGCACTTGACTCACCAAATCAATAACTTGTCCCCTTCCTGAAAACCGAATATTAAGGGGTAAAACTACTCCCTTTTGTACCGCAGCATCCCCCTGATTTGTTACTTCAATAGAAACATTAATTCTGTCTCTTGGCGCAGGATTAGCGGGATCAAATTTGATATTACTAATAATTAAATCAGGTTTATTCTGGTTTGATACCTTTGTTTTTTTAGCATCTACTGGTTTATCCATAGTAGCTGCGTGATGATGCGCTACATGTTCAGATTTCTTTTCAGCCGTTTTTATAGCTGCCAATGAGATTTGATTGTCAAAAATCTTATTGAGTAGATCTACATTTTTTCCAATAATACAAGCATAAGCATCGGGAATCCAACGATCGTCAATGTCCTTAGAATTTTCTAATGCATTGAGGACAAAAGATTTAGATTTTTCATCTAACGGCATTTTACTAAAAGCCAATAACGTGTTTAGGACTACAAGCGGTTCCTTATCCTCCATTAATTTATTATCTATAAGATAATTTGCCATTTCACTGGTAGGAGGCAGCATTTGTAAAATGGTTTTTCTAACCCCGTGGCAAGGATGTTTCAATGCTTTAAGCAAGGCATCCATAACATTTCCCTCTAAGGCATTTAGTCCATGCAACACCCAAAGAGCATGAATAGCCGGGGCATTAATCCCAATTTCATCTACTGAAAAATCATTAACCAAGGCCAATAAATCAGGAACAATATCCTTATTATTTCTCTCTACCAATAATCGTTGGGCATGGCTTCTCCAAAACATATTTGTATTTTTCAAAGCCTGCACCAACGCTGCCGGGTTATTCATAGACAGCGAGAGAGGTGAATAGGCAGGCGCGTCATTGTGCTGCACTCTGTAAATACGACCATGGGTATAATCCCTTAATTCGGTTTCGTACGCATTTCCCTGACCCATAATGAATCCGTCAGGTCTTGGATTATGCTGAATGATAAAGCTATACCAATCTGCGACCCAAACAGCACCATCGGGACCCACCTCAGCAAAAACGGGAGAAAACCATTCATCGGCACCTGCCATCAGATTAAATCCCTCCGTATCATTATAATTAGTTCCTTTTTTTGTTAAAATATTTTGATGTAGAACGTGCCCGGTAGGTTCAGCTACGAAGGCTATATTATTCCAATATTTTTTAGGAAATGATCGGGCAGTATAAACATTATGTCCAGCTGCGGCGGTATAACCACCAAAAACATCCACTTGCCTTACTTTTGGCGTAATGGTTTTCATATCCTTATGGGTATCGGTACTTCTACTTCCATTATCTATACCATAAGCAGACGGATAATAATGATTTGGAATAGCCATATACCAACCATGAGCATTATTTGCGGTAGATCCGAAAACATCCCCCGTTTCATTGAAGCCCAGACCCCAGGTATTATTGGACGTATTGGTCATAAATTCAAGTTTACTTCCATCTGGTTTAAAGCGGAAAAAGCCCTGAGCAAATCTGATAGTATCCTTACTTTCACCCACTACCCCTTTAAATCCGGAGTACCCAATGGCGCCCCAAAGCCAATTATCGAAACCATAATGTAGATTTGACGGTCCAGCATGGGTGTCAAAGGTACCAAAGCCAGTAAACAAGACTTTTTTCACATCGGCCTTATCGTCGCCGTCAGTATCTTTTAGAAAAATCATATCAGGCGCCTGACAAACAACGAGACCGCCATTACTAAAAACCATCCCTGTTGGAATACTTAATCCATCGGCGAAACGGGTAAATTTGTCTGCTTTTCCGTCTTTATTAGTGTCTTCACAAATCAGTATATAATCGCTTCCCCCAGAATCCTTTCTTTCATTGGGATAATCTTTGGTAATGAGAACGAACATCCTCCCCTTTTCATCCCAGGAAAAAGCGATAGGATGCACTACATCAGGTTCAGCGGCAAATAGTTCCATGTTGAAATCCATTGGCACCTGAATATGTTTTCTACTCTCTTCCGGAGAAAGCGGATCTTGTCTGTATTGAGTACCCTCCCTTTTCTCATAATTAGGCAATTTAGCCTCCCGATATACAAAAGGAGCTGGTTTCAAGGCTGCATGAGCCACTTTTGCGTCGTCATTCACTGCCCAAAGGATACCCCGATATATCAGTTGTTGAAAATCAGTATTTTGCCAGGTGCGTTCATCATGACCATATGCGGTATAAAAAACACGCCCTTTCCCATATTGACGAGTCCAGGTATAAGGTTCCGTTTTGACACCTGGTTTATCTTTAAACTGATCGGCTTTAATTTCCCGTTCCGCCAGGACATTATTATCGTCCTGAAGGTGATCATGCAAATAAGTTTCATCGACAACTTTAAATGGACGGAGGCCTTTCATGATAAAATGATCAGGTTGGATAATTTTTGCCTCAATGGAATCCATGGTATGTCTCCAGAATTGCCCACCCACCATTTTAACATATTCGGCTGAATTCCTAAAACAATAGGAAGCACAATGGATGGGTAAAATGCCTTTTCCACTTGAGACATAAGCCAATAAATCCTTTTCCAAATGCGGAGGAATACTATCCCAATTGGCATAAATGAGCAAGGCATCATATTTATTTAGATTTTTTAATGTCAAATCTTCTAATTGATCGGAGTAGGTGAAATTCACCCCTTTATCACCCAAGGCTGCCATGATAGAAGGCAAGCGTTCCATTGGTTTATGGTGGCCATTATCGCCCAGGAATAGAATTTCTAAGCGTCTTGCAGACTGACCCATTGCAGTAAAGGCAGACAAAACCAGTGCGAGAAAGAATATTTTTTTCATAAAAATGTTATTTGACAAGTAAAAACATTGTTGGTTCAAGACATATTAAACATCAGGAAAAGGCTGCTTTAAAATCGGGTAATTTAATGATTTCGCCTCCACGCATAGCTGATTCATGGGCCAGGATACCGACGGAAGTCCAGTTGGCTGATTCCCATGCATTGGGGAATGGATCTCTGTCTTCAATCAAGGCCATTAAAAATTCATGGGCCAAATGAGGATGAGATCCGCCGTGACCAGCGCCCTGGGTAAAACTAAGGTGGGTATTTTCAGCCATATCATAGACACCCTGGGTTGTAAAATTCTGTATTTCCTCAGGTAGCAAATGGGCAAAATCGGGTACTTGCACTCTTTCCGGAATTTCATGTTCTTCCTTTTTCGCGGTATGAATGACGGCATCTTCCCCTTCGATAAGAGGCCATTCAAACGATTTTTTCGTGCCATAAACCTCAAAACTTTCTCTATATTGACGAGCGAGGTCAAAAAGAGAGCGATACACATAAGCACTTAAATCGCTGTCTTTAAACTTAATATGCGCTGATTCCACAGAAAAAGGGGAATGATGAATATTGGCAAGTTCCTTTCTAATCGTTCCTGAACCAAAACAGGACACATAGTCTGCTTCTAATTTTAATAAACCTGCCACGGGCCCAACGCAATGGGTAGCGTAATGCATGGGCGGAAGGCCAGGCCAATAATCGGGCCAGCCATCCATATCCTGTTGATGGGAAGCTTTTAGAAATTGAATTTTACCTAATTCGCCTTTTTCGTATAAATCCTTGACAAACAAAAATTCCCTGCTATAGACGACTGTCTCCATCATCATATACTTTTTCCCTGTTGCTTTGGACAATTTGACAATTTCCATACAATCTTCTACAGAGGTAGCCATTGGAACGGTACAAGCGACATGTTTACCTGCTTTTAAGGCTTTAATGGTTTGTTCCGCATGATTTGGAATAGGAGAATTAATATGAACAGCGTCAATTTGAGGATCCTTCAACAATTCGTCATAATCATCATATCTTTTTTCAATCTGGAACGCATCGCCCAATTTATTCAGATTTTCCTTATTTCGTTGACAAATGGCATACATATTAGCCTGCGGGTGTCGTTGATAAATGGGTATGAATTCAGATCCAAAGCCAAGACCTACAATCGCAATGTTAATTTTTTTCATAAAATCAAGGATAAGGGTTTTTAAAAATGTAAAATGTTTCAGGTGATTTTCGGGTATTTCTAATGAATAAATTTTTTAAGATAGGTCAAACTGTCAGACATAAGTTGTTCTTCGGAATCAAAGGTTTTTCGCCAAATATTTGCTGCTGCCAGTTTCATACTAAAGGCCTCGATACTGACCATTCCCTGATAATTGACATCAACCAAGGTTTTTATAATGGATTCAAAATCGATTTGTCCTTTTCCCAGGGTACCTCTATCATTTTCTGAAAGTTGCACATGAATCAGATGATTTGCACACGATTTAATGGCATTTTCAATATTTTTCTCCTCAATATTTGCATGAAAGGTATCAAACATAATATTACAATGAGGATGATTCACCTCTTCCACAAATCTTAACATTTCATCTGTACAGGTAAAAAGGTATGATTCAAAGCGATTTAGGTATTCAACACCAAGGACAATATCCTTTTCAGCGGCATAATCAGCGAGGGTAAGAATATGATTAATACCATATTGCCATTCCTCTTTGGTTGCAGGCTTGCCGGAAAAAACACCTAAAGCAGAATGAAATGGACCAGAAAGGTATTTTGCACCTATTATTTCAGCACAGTCAATAGCTTTTAGATTATTTTCGAGGGCGTGTTTTCTAATTTCAAGAGAGGAACTTATTGGATTTGCATCGGGGCCATTAATGGCCACAGCAAGTCTTTCCAGCCCCAGTTCATCTAGTTTATCTCGCCAGATATGCCAATCGGACTTATTAAAATTAAATATGGGGATCTCAACGCCATCAAAACCTATAGATTTAATCTGCTCGAGCACAGGAAAAAGAGTATCATTCATTTCTGTTCCCCAAAGCAGGAGATTCATCCCAATCTTCATTTTTTTTTATTCAAATATAGGTTCTAAATATTAATCAAAATACGTTTTTTTTTACCAATATTTACTGTATTTTGATGTTTATTCCGATTATTCTACATAATATTATCAATATTTAGTTAAAATGAAGCCACTTTTAGAAAAATCAATAGAAAGTCTGAATCAATCTTATCTTGTAAAAAAACTACAGGAACCCTTTTTTGATCCAAACTGGCATTTTCATCCGCACTATCAATTATTCACCGTTATAAAAGGGACAGGCACTCGATTTATAGGAGATGATATCAGGCATTTCGAAGAAGGAGACACGGTATTTTTGGGCCCTAACATGCCACATCTTTGGCGAAGCGACCGCAACTATTTTGAGAAAGAATCTCAACTTCAAACAGAGGGGATTGTGGTATATTTCAAGGAAGATTTCCTGGGTTCTGATTTTTTTGAAAAACCCGAAATGTTTGCCATCAAAAATTTTTTAAAAAATAGTGAGCGAGGTCTTGATATCTCGGGTACATTGGGTGAAGAAATGGTAAGAGATTTAAATGAATTATTGGGATTAACCGGATTTGAAGGGATATCAAAACTCCTAAACATACTCCACAAACTATCTGTAACTAATGATTATCAATATATTTCCAGTTCAAATTATACAAATACTCATAAAATATCTGAAACGGAAAGGATGCGAATAGTTCACGAATATGTATTGAAGCACTTTAAAGAAAACATTAATTTGTCCACTGTAGCAAGCCTTTCCAACATGACGGAAGCTGCCTTCTGCAGGTACTTTAAAAGTAGGACTAATAAGACTTTTTCCGATTTTGTAAAAGAAATACGTATTGGGAATGCCTGTAAAATGTTACAGGATGAAAACAAATCCATTTCACAAACCTGTTATGAAAGTGGATATAACACGGTATCGAATTTTAACAACCAATTCAAATCGTTGAAAGGGGTCAGTCCGCTTCAGTACCAGAAATTATATAGACGAACGTAGGGTAAAACTGATGGGGGGAGTTCGTAGCTTGGTTTTGAATCAGGATTTTCAGGATTTCCAGGATTAATTATAACGTTTCCGGTTTGGGAGGAAGGTTATTATTAAACGGTGATTATATTTTAAATCCTTTCGCCGATGCGTTACGCATCGGCGAAAAAAAGGGCATAAAGTAATCCACTGCTAAAACCCATTATACCCATGCCGAAGCCGTCCCACCTAATCTTCAAAATCCTGATCCAAAACCAAGTGAAAAGGGTAAATTTTACAAATAAAGCCTCTTTATCATCCGTGAAATCGTGTAATCCTTAAAATCCGTGATTCAAAAACAAGGGACCGCTCCTCCTTTTCGGTTTTTTATTCCTATTTTTGATTCTGACCAACCCAATCCAAATTAAAAAGCTGAAATGGAACGCATTTTTTTAACAAAAGACTATTCTATATCCAACATTATTAAAGGTGGATGGCATTTGTCCGGTGGACATGGACCTGTCAATGAAGCGGAGGCTATTCTGGATATGCGATCCTTCGTGGAAGCGGGTATAACCACGTTTGATTGTGCTGATATTTATACCGGTGTGGAGGAACTGATTGGCAAATTCTTACGCACAGAACACGATGCTTTTGTCTCTGGAAATATGGATGCTGTCCAGATTCATACCAAATATGTGCCAGATTATGACGTTTTGGGAACTATAAAAAAATCAGATACAGAGGCAATTATAGATCGGTCTTTAAAAAGATTAGGCGTCGAACAATTGGATTTGGTGCAATTTGCCTGGTGGGATTATCAGTTTCCCCGTTATGTCGAGACCGCAATTCATTTACATGAATTGCAGCTGGCTGGAAAAATCAGACATATTGGTGTGACTAATTTCGATGCAACTCATTTAAAAGAGATACTGGATGCCGGTGTACCCATTATCTCTAACCAAGTGCAATATTCCGTATTAGATCATAGACCAGAAATTGATATGAATCCACTGGCCAGAGAAGCTGGCTTTCATTATCTGTGCTATGGCGTTATTGCCGGAGGATTTTTAAGTGACCGATATTTGAACACTTCTTCGCCTTCCGAGCCTTTGGAAAATAGATCTCTTACAAAATACAGACTCATCATTGAGGAATATGGTGGTTATGACCTTTTTCAATCTTTACTCGCAAAACTGCATGAAATAGCAAAGAAGCATGAAGTAGGCATTGCCGAAGTTGCCGCAAGATATATCCTTCAGAAACCTCAGGTGGGCGGCATCATCATTGGCGCACGAAACCGGAATCATTTGGAAAAATTATTGAAAATTGAATATTTTAACTTAGATAAAGTGGACATTTCTGCCATCGAAGAGATAACCAAAAAATCAACAGGTCCTGCTGGTCCCGTTTACGATTTGGAAAGAGATAAAAATGGGCCTCATGGTGCCATAATGCGCTATAATCTGAATGGACAAAATACGAAGCGGTAATGACGGAAAAGCAAGCTTTAAATAAGGAAAATTTATCGTTCTACGGCGGAACAACAGGCGCCATTTTACCCTTTGTTGTATTTGCCACAGGCGTTGTTTTCCTCGCACTCTCTGGCGCACCCGATGAACGCGGATTTTGGCCCATACTCATTGCAGCCCTAACTATTGGCATGTTACTGGCCAAAGACAGAAAGGTTTACAGTGAAACGGTTATAAATGGAATGGCTCAGCCCATCGTCATGATTATGTTAACTGCCTGGATGCTAGCTTCTACTATTGGTGTATTGATGTCTGAAACCGGGTTTGTCAATGCCTTGCTTTGGGTTGCGAGCCAGTTACATTTATCGGCAGCCGGATTTACCGCCGTCACCTTTATCATTTGTTGTTTGATATCCCTCTCTACCGGTTCCAGTTTTGCCACCATACTTATAGGCGGACCCTTACTTTATCCGGCAGGAGGACTTTTAGGTGCCGATTTACCCCTACTTGCCGGCGCTATTTTAGCTGGAGCGACCTTTGGCGATTTTTTTGCCCCCATTTCAGATACTACGATTGCCAGTGCATTAAGCCAGGAAGCACCCATTGGCGAAACGGTTAGAAGCAGGCTTAGATTTATAATACCATTGGCCATCATTGTATTACCCATTTATTATTTTTTAAGTAAAGTCTATTCAGGAAATATTTCCGACGGAGAAAAATTAACGGGTGACCCTGCCGGACTTCCCATGTTCTTCATTCCCGCGTTGATCATTTTCCTGTTTCTAAAAGGTAAACATTTACTACACGGATTATTATTTGGTCTCCTTGCAGGGGTAATTCTTGGCTGGGGCCTTGGCTTATTGCCTGTAACAAAAATCATATCTTTAGATTTGGAGAATTTCCGTGCCCAAAGCTTTATCATCGAAGGCATTAACAGAGCCACAGGCATCAGTTTTTTCACTATCCTTCTTATGGGTCTTGTAGAAACATTGAAAGGGAGTGGATTAATTGACCGCCTGGTTCAATGGGCTGCAAATCATAGCCATAGCCCACGGCAAGCGGAAAGCTGGATAGCTGCCGCCGGAAGTATAGCCGTTCTCCTAACCACGCATAGCATTGTAGCGATACTTATGGTGGCTGATTTCACGCGACAAACAGGGGAAAAACAGGGGATTGATCCTATCAGAAGAGCGAATTTACTAAGCATGGTGGTATGTGTTTTCCCCTTCCTTCTACCCTACTTTATTCCAGTTATTTTAATGGCCAATACGACAAATAGTGGGAAACCGTTTGATATTGCAGCCGTTTCTCCTTTACAAGCTGGCTTGCATAATTTCATTTCCTGGGGTCTGGCTATTATCACCATCGCCTCTCTTCTGTGGAAAAAGAATAAAAAATAATAAAATGAGTGAAACCAATACTTTGAGGTCTGACCAGTTCGAACTTTATGATTTACGCATAGTTGTGGAGCAAATTAACGGAAACTGTACCTGCAACATGAACATCGGGGACTGTTTTTACCTTCGTGGGGGTAAATTATCTATGCCCGACAAAGCTGATTTCTGCCTGTATGCCTTACAATCTGCCATTCCACTTTTACCCGCAAAACAAAGAAAAAATCATCCTGCAGACTGGATGGAAACCGATGCGCGGGTAACCTGCCCTGACCCTGCATGCGGCCTCATTTTAAGGATTGACAGAGAAGAAATACGGGTACTCAATCATGACGATGTAAGTCCAATTCCCTGGGCGGAAGAATAATCTACCTTGAGGAAAGTTTGAACTTTATCTGTCATTTGTTATTATTAGTTGACATTTCTAATGAACAAATGTCATGAAAGCGATAAAGAAGGGAGATTTACCTGAAAAAATATGTGTTACCTGTAACAGACCCTTTTCCTGG
>BJGN01000103.1 GCA_014190515.1 Bacteroidota bacterium | reverse complement strand
ATTTAACAGCTAAATTATATGAAAGGGTCTTTTTACCCTCTGGAAAAATATGTGCAAGTACGAATACAGAAACAAGCAATAAAAAGAACGAGGGAATTATAGACTATTATTATGGAGAATTAAAGCGTTTTATTTTTCAACCTGGAGAGAAGGCCAATATTCCATTGATAGGAAATAAAACAGCTTTATTTAGTGAAAAAATGATGAAATACTATCATTATGGGATAGAGTCAAAAAATTATTCAGATGGCACACCTTGTTATGTATTCACTATTAAAGAAAAAGATGCATATTCCGATAAAAAATCGGGAAAAACGGTGGTGAAATTTATGGAGACATATTTTTCCAGGAAAGATTTCCAGGTAATGGGCAGGGAATACGAGGTTGAATATCCCGGACCCTTCTTTTCATTTAATATTCGGGTGTATGTAAACTTAGATTATTTGGGAAACAAACAATACATACCACAAATAGTGAACTATTCAGGCGAATGGGATATTCCGGGAAGGAAGAAAGAAATAGGGAAATTTAAAATGGAAGTAACTTCGACAAAAGGTAATTAAAATTTCGAAGAAATATAGGAAAAAAAAAGTACTTACAGTTTTTCTGTAAGTACTTTCGATGTCGGGGCACCAGGATTTGAACCTGGGACCCCCTGCTCCCAAAGCAGGTGCGCTACCGGGCTGCGCTACGCCCCGAAAATCCCGGCGGTGGAGGAGGGATTCGAACCCTCGGTACCGTTACCAGTACGTCAGTTTAGCAAACTGGTGGTTTAAGCCGCTCACCCACTCTACCAACTTTAGCTAATCTCCAACTGTTTGTTATTTTCTTAGCGATGCAAAAATACAACAAGTTTATTTATTTGCCAAACTTTTTGCCACATTAAAATTTAAAAAAAATTAAGTTTCTCTTAAGGAATTTTTAATTTTCTTTTCTAGTTCAATGACAGTCTCTTTAAAGTAGGTGTCTGTTTCCATTAAATCCTGAACGGTTTTAATAGAATAAATTACGGTACTATGGTCTCTGCCACCGAAGACTTCGCCAATATTTTTTAGAGAATTATCTGTCATTGTTTTGGCAAGGTACATTGACAATTGCCTTGCAATAACAATAGATCTTTTTCGTGTTTTACCAAAAAGTGTTTCAACGGGAACTTTAAGATGATCAGCGACTAATTTCTGAATATTTTCGACAGTGATCTCCTTATTAATTTCAGACACAAAATTCTTAATCACCTCTCTGGCTAAATCTACGTCAATTTCCCTTCTATTAAGAGAAGCTTGCGCCATCAAAAGATTGAGGACACCTTCGAGTTCTCTTATATTATTTTTAATATTATAACAAATAAACTCTATCACATTTTGTGGAATTCCCACTCCCTCCTTAATCATTTTATGTTCAAGGATAGCCATTCTGGTTTCTAAATCAGGTGCTTGCAAATCCGCTGAAAGCCCCCATTTGAAGCGGGAAATCAATCTTTCCTCCATTCCATCTAAGTCCCTAGGGGGTCTGTCAGAGGTTAGAACTATTTGTTTTCCCCCCTGATGAAGTTGATTAAAAATATGAAAGAAAATTTCTTGTGTTTTCGTTTTATTAGCTAAAAACTGAATATCATCAACAATGAGCAGATCAATATGCTGATAAAAATTAACAAAATCATTGACACCACCGTTACGAATAGACTGAATCAATTGATTTGTAAAGCTATCAGAAGTAACATAAAGGACGACTTTTCCGGGAAATTTTAGTTGAACCTCATTACCGATAGCGTGAGCGAGATGAGTTTTACCTAAACCTACATCGCCATAAAGAACCAAAGGATTAAAAGAGGTAAGGCCTGGTTTTTTTGCAATAGCTAATCCAGCTGACCTGGCTAATCTATTACAGTCACCTTCAATATAATTTCCAAAGTTATACAAAGAATTGAGTTTAGCTTCTACGCTCCATTTCTTGATACCTGGAATAACAAACGGATTTTTAATATCGTTTGCATTTGAAAAATCAGGTGTTTCCTTAGTTTCAGCAGGCTTATTTGGTAGGGGTTGATTATTTTCTGGATTATCATTTACTAGAATTTGATATTCTAATCTTACTTTTTCACCAACTTCCTGTCTGATAGTAGATTTTAATAAACCAATATAATGTTCTTCTAACCATTCGTAAAAAAACTTATTAGGCACAAGCAAAGTAAACACCTTTTCATCCAAACGAACGGGACGAATAGGTTCAAACCAAGTTTTATAGCTTTGGTTATTCACATTCAGGCGAATATTCCTTAGACATTTTTCCCAGACCTCAGTATGATTTTTTTGCATTGCCCCAAAGTTCCAAAAAATTTAAAAAAGTCCAAAGGATAATAAAACGAGGCCTTCATTATAATATGTCAATCTGTATTTTACTCCAATAGGGTTGTAAAAATGCTAATTTTTTTTGAATGACTTACTATATCCCTAAAAATATTATTCATATTATTTTATAAATGATATTAAACCATTGAATTCCAATCACATAAATAAATTTTAAAGTAAATATTACTGTGTATCAAAAAGACCAGGAGTAATCACACGATAAGGAATTGAAAGATGATTATAAGCTCTTTGAGTGGCTTCTCTACCACGTGGAGTACGTTGAATGAAGCCCTCCATAATAAGAAAAGGTTCATGGACTTCCTCCAAAGTACCTGGTTCTTCACCAACAGCTGTTGCCAAGGTTGTAAGGCCCACTGGACCACCTTTAAATTTATTAATAATGGTTGTTAATATTCTATTATCCATTTCATCGAGGCCACATTTATCTACTTTTAGCGCCTGAAGGCCATAATTTGCAATATCGAGGTCTATGGTACCGTTTCCTTTAACGGAAGCAAAATCTCTAATTCTTCTTAAAAGAGCATTGGCAATTCTGGGCGTTCCCCTACTCCGCCTGGCAATTTCACCAGCGCCGTCAGCGGTCATAGGCAGATCCAGCAAATCAGCCGACCTGAATAAAATCTTAATTAACGTTTCCACGTCATAATAATCCAGATGAAAATTGATTCCAAACCGGGCTCTCATTGGCGCTGTCAGCAAGCCCATCCTGGTAGTAGCCCCTACTAAAGTGAAAGGATTTAAAGAAAGTTGAATACTTCTTGCACTTGGACCAGAATCAATCATAATATCGATTCTAAAATCTTCCATTGCAGAATACAAATATTCTTCCACAACGGTATTTAGACGATGAATTTCATCAATAAAAAGAACATCATTAGGTTCAAGGTTAGTAAGGATACCCGCCAGATCACCAGGTCTTTCTAACACGGGACCTGAGGTCATTTTAAGACCACATTTTAATTCATTTGAAATAATATGTGATAAAGTTGTTTTACCTAAACCAGGAGGACCATGTAATAAAACATGGTCCAGGGCTTCGCCTCTCAGCTTGGCAGCCTCTATAAAAACCATCAAATTATCAACGATATCAGGCTGTCCGTTAAAGTCATTTAAAGCTTTAGGCCTCAATGCCTTCTCCAGGGTTTTTTCCTCATTAGACAAAGTTGAATGGTCTGGATTCAACATAGGGTTATTCATAGATTATTTCTTTACTTGACGGTGCTAATTTACCCCATTTTTCCATAAAAAATATTACTTTTGCGGCAAACAAAACATAGTATTATGTCAGGATCCAAAATAAGTATGATTAACGGTAAGTTAACCGTTCCGAACGACCCAATTATTCCTTTCATCGAAGGAGACGGTACGGGTGAAGATATCTGGGCATCTTCAGTACGTGTAATTGATGCAGCGGTTCAAAAGGCCTATAACGGAGAAAAAAAGATTCATTGGCTAGAAGTTTTAGCTGGTGAAAAAGCTTTCAATTTAACTGGAAATTGGTTGCCGGAAGAGACCATTACAGATATTGATAATTACATGGTGGCTATAAAAGGGCCATTGACTACACCCGTTGGTGGAGGTATCCGGTCTTTAAATGTTGCTTTAAGACAACAATTAGACCTATATGCGTGTGTACGACCTGTTCAGTATTTCACAGGCGTTCCTTCCCCTGTAAAAGAGCCGCATTTGGTTGATATGGTTATTTTCAGAGAAAATACAGAAGACATCTACGCGGGTATCGAATATTTACATGGTACGCCGGAACTTGAAAAATTAAAAAAGTTCCTTATTGAAGAGATGGGCGTAAATAAAATAAGATTCCCGGACACTGTTTCTTTGGGTATCAAACCTGTATCTGTTGAAGGAACAGAAAGATTGGTTCGCGCAGCTATTGAATTTGCTATTGACAATAAAAAACCATCTGTTACATTAGTACACAAAGGTAACATCATGAAATTTACAGAAGGTAAATTCAAAGATTGGGGTTATGAATTAGCTGAAAGAGAATTTGGCGATAAAGTTTTTACCTGGGTTCAATATGATAAAATTTTGGCAAAGGAAGGCAAAGCGGCTGCTGACAAAGCACAAAGTGATGCAGAAGCAAAAGGATTAGTGATCGTTAAGGATGTTATTGCCGATGCATTTTTACAACAAATTTTACTACGTCCTTCTGAGTACTCAGTAATAGCTACCTTAAATCTAAATGGAGATTATATTTCTGATGCTTTGGCTGCAGAGGTAGGTGGTATTGGTATTGCACCAGGTGCGAATATTAATTACATCAATGGAAAAGCTATTTTTGAAGCTACCCATGGAACGGCACCTAAATATGCTGGCTTAGATAAAGTTAACCCAAGTTCAGTCATTCTTTCAGGGGAAATGATGTTGCGTTATTTGGGTTGGAAAGAAGCCGCAAATTTAATTCTCTCCTCTATGGAAAAAACCATTGCTAAAAAACAGGTTACTTATGACTTCCACCGTTTAATGGAAGGAGCAACGCTTTTAAAATGTTCAGAATTTGGAGATGCCCTTATTTCCAATATGTAAATAATAAAGAAGGCCTTCTAAAAAGATAGCTGTATTAAAAAGAAGAATCCCTGATACAAAAGTATCGGGGATTTTTTTGACCTTTGAAAAATGCCATTTATTGTAATTCTTAGGGTGTGGTATGACCTGATGGCGTTGGATAACCTAACAGTGGGATAGATTATTCCGTTGATAGGGAAATGTATCTGTATCATGGGCAGGGCGAATGCCATTCGCCCTACAATAATGGAATACTATTATCCGTGAAATCCAGTAATCCCTAAAATCCGTGATTCAAAGCTGGATGAAAGAGGGTAAATTTATAATGAAACCTGTCGAGGAGAAGACGTGAAGCATTGCGTCTCTACAGGGTAAAATTTTTCCGATAATAGGGAAAATTATCTGTATCATGGGAGGGCGAATGCCATTCGCCCCTACAATAATGGATATCATCCGTGAAATCCTATAATCCCTAAAATCCGTGATTCAAAACAAGATGAAAGAGGGTAAATTTATAATGAAACCTGTCGAGGAGAAGACGCGAAGCATCGCGTCTCTACAGGGTTATAATGTAGCATAAAAAATAAAGGTGGAATAATATCATCCGTGAAATACAGTAATCCCTAAAATCCGTGATTCAAAATTTAAAGAAGCGAAGCATCGCGTCACTAAGGTGCTATAAAGTAGCATAAAAAAAGGAGGCTAACTTCGTTATCAGCCTCCTTTTTCTAATATTTGATTTAAGTTATTTGATTATAATTGATTTAATTCCCATTCCCTTTTCACTAGTAGCCTGAATAAAATAATACCCTGGGGCTACTTTCGGCAAATTCACTAGATATGGGTATTTTTCCTGGATAAAATCAACCGATTTCTGAAATAATATTCTTCCATTTATATCAATCATTTTCAGTATTACGTTCCGTTGACTGTTGGCAAATTGCAAATTGATAAAATCAGTTGCAGGATTAGGAAATACAGTAAATTGCTCTGTTAGCGTGTTTAATTCCTCTACATTGGTAGTTACCAGGTTACCTACATTTAGTCTGACGACAGGAACAATCCCAAATACATTTCCTCCAAAACCAACATACGAATAAGTTTCTTTAGTTAGGTCCCCAGCGATGCCAATTAAAGAACCAAACCGTGGTTTTTGTTTTAAAATAGAAGCGGTAATCATACCCCCATAATCAATTTCATCACTCACTGTCATTTCAAAATTAGCTGTACCAGAAGCATAATACTCGAGCATAACTAAATATTCAGTATTATCTTCGAGTTTAATAGGTTCTAAACCATTATCCTTATTTAAAGGAATAACTACAAGAGAATCAGGTTTTTCTTTTCCTCCAATGATATAAAACAAAGTACCTAAGCTAGTTCTTTCTGTAGGCTCTGCATTACCATTAGCATTAGTGTCCTTCCATTTATAAATATTTAGAACGGCGGCCTGATCTTTAAGTTGAGCTGCATTACCCATCATAAAAGATACACTTTTTATATACTTATTATTCCCTTTAGGTACAAAATAGTGATTACCAAAAGCCCAGGAATGAGGTTCTCCAGCCGTCCAACTGGCATCTGCAGGTCTGATGGTTCTATTTGGACCTAATTCTTTTGAAAAAGTTGTATCTGTGACAGTAAATAGAAACTCTTGAGTATTATTTGAGGAATCGGCATCTACCTTATCAGAAAGTATTTCATAATAGCCGAGATAAACACCTTTTGCCTTAGGAGTAAAAGTCTGAGAAAATAATTTATTCTCTACCACGGCATTAGAGGGTAAGGTATCATACAAATATCTTGCTTTGAATACCTCCTTAAAGCCATTATCAAGAATCGTAACTTCTAAGGGTACTTTGAATTGAGTAGCTGCCCCTTTATTTTCCACGTCAGCTAGGAAATTTATGGGTTCAACGAAATCCAGCGGCGTAGCAGCATTTTGAGGAACAGCGAAGAAAGTATTAACCTGAAGATTAAATGATTCCTGTTCTACAATTTTGACATCATCGATACCCCAATAGTAATAATTTGCTTCATACCTAAACTTAATTATTAAACTTTTTGCACCACCCGTTTTTGGCATCGGAACCCTTAATAAAGTTTTTTCGTTAACATTGTTAGTGGTTATATCTTTATTAATAGCTACACTGTCCCAACTTACTCCCTTATTTGTTGACCAAGCAACAAAATAATTACTTCTAAACTGACGTGTATATTGATGGAATTCAACGCTATAGGCAGGAGCGGTACTATTAGTCAAAATAATTTCGGGTGAAATTAATTCAGCAATTTGAGGAGCAACACAAGGGCCTTGACCAGCATTAGTCCCACATCCTGAATTACTTGAATTACTATCATAAAAATCAGATTCAAAGACCATTGCACCATCAAAACTGGATGGAGAAGGAAAATAGGTAATTCCACCGCAGCTACCATCCATTGCACCATTAAGTGATAATCTCCAGCTAACGTTAGATACCGAAGCACCGGAACAGGAAACAGTTCTTACCTTCCAATTATTCAAGCCACATCTGAAATCACCTTCTCCTGGCTTTGCGCCCCATACGACACCGGGTGCGCTTTTAGTAGGAGAATCAAATCTTTTAATCGTAACATTCAAACCACCTGCTGCAATAAGCGCCCTCAATTTATTGCCATCGGCCAAGGTCATATTCAAAACGGGAATTTTTACATCTTTACCAGAAGCTGAAGATGCCATGGGAAAAATCTCACCTGCTGCATTATTAAATATGATAACAGCGATAGCACCTTTTAACTGAGCGTTTAATGCCTTATCAGAAAAAGGACAGGTTCCACGGTCAATCACAGCAATTTTTCCAGTCAAATTATTATCTACCTGGCAACCCAGGGTAACTCCAGCTGGCCCTGACACAAAAGCTAACTCACCCTTTATTGGCGCTTCTGTCGTACAATAAGTTGCACCGAAATTAGCCATCCAAGACTTATAACTTCCAGCCACTGGAGAAGGAGCATCAATAATTACAGAATGAGAACCCTGTGCATTGACTTGATTATAAAGCAAAGACCCTAAAAATAAAATGGTCATTCTTTTCCACATAAACTTCTATTTTATATTTTTTAAAAAATAAATATAACCAAAAAAATGACAAAATAATCAAAAAAGGATTAAAGTTCCTTTAGTTATGCGGAAAAAGAGGTACCACAACCGCAAGTTTCCTTAGCATTTGGGTTATTGAAACTAAACCCTCTGTTTTGGAGACCATCTAACCAGTCTATTTCCATTCCCAATAAATAGATAGCATGAGCTTTTTGCATAAAAACGGTTAACCCCTCATGTTCATAAACTTCATCATTTTCTTTTGGCGTATCAAACCCGAGGATATAAGAAAATCCGGAACAACCGCCTCCTTTTACTCCAATGCGTAAACCGTGATTATCAGAAATATTTTGATCCGTTTTTATTTTACGTAACTGTTTGAGGGCACCTTCTGTAAGCTTAACAGGTAATGTTGAAACTTGAGTATCGTTCATCTTGAGTATTTTTTTTACGAATATACGAATTTAAACATTATTTGAGGCCATACAGTTGACAATACCTTAATTTTTATTATTTTTAATTAACTGATTAAAACAATAAAAATGAATATAGCGTCAAGACGTAATTTTTTAGTAAAGTTAGGTGCGGTGGGCAGTTTGTCCTTTTTATCAAACCTATCCAGAGGTAACAACCAAATAGATTCGATTATTTCGGCAAAAGCTGAAAAATCAGAAGATGAATTAGTTACGGATGAAACCTTTTGGTATCAGATAAAAATGGCCTTTTCGGTTTCACCTACCTTAATAAACTTAAATAACGGTGGTGTATCACCACAACCCAAGGTGGTTCAGGATGCCGTAGAAAGATATAATAAATTGAGTAACGAAACGCCCTCCTTTTATATGTGGAGAACTTTGGATGACGGGCGTGAACCACTTCGAAGGAAATTAGCGGAATTAGCCGGGTGTTCCCCTGATAATTTAGCTATTATGAGAAATTCTTCTGAAGCCCTTGAAAATATAATCTTTGGTATTACACTTCAACGCGGCGATGAAGTTGTTCTTTCAAAGCAGGATTACCCGAATATGATCAATGCATGGAAACAAAGAGAGCATAGAGAGGGTATTGTTTTAAAGTGGATTTCTTTAGATCTCCCAACAACCGATGAAGATTATCTCTACAAAAGCTATACACAGGCATTCACAAATAAAACTAAGGTAGTCCATATCACCCATTTAATTAATTGGTGCGGACAAATTGTTCCAACTCAAAAAATAGCGATTGAAGCTCGTTCAAAAGGAATTTTATCTGTTATAGATGGCGCTCATAGTTTTGCTCATATTGAATATAACATTCCAGATTTAGAGGGTGATTTTTATGGAACCAGTTTACATAAATGGTTATGCGCGCCTTTTGGAAGTGGTTTATTGTATGTTAAAAAGGATAAAATTAGTTCGTTATATCCTTTAATGGCGGCGGGAGATCCTGTATCAACGGATATACGAAAGTTTGAAAACCTTGGCACCAGATCCTTTGCCATTGAACAAGCTATCGGTCAGGCCATTGATTTTCACTATATGATAGGAAGTAGTCTGAAGCAAAAGCGATTGGAATATTTAAAGCAATACTGGTGTAACAAACTTAAAAAAGTAAATGGAGTAACCATTCACACTCCATTAGATCCAAAGTTTTCTTGTGCTATTGCCAATTTTAAGATAGCCAATATGGAAACCCATGCCATTTCTTCTGAGTTATTATCAAAATACAAAGTACATACCGTTTCCATTGTTTGGGACAATATTGATAGCGTAAGAGTTACACCCAATGTTTATACCACCACCAGGGATTTGGATGTATTTATTCAAGCGGTAGAAAAAATGGTTGCAAGCAAATCATAAATTAATCTTGATAGATTAAATATTTTTTCCTGGTTTGTTTGAAAGCGGAAAGACCTGGTTCCCAGGTTTCTTTTATTTGTTCTTCAGTATATCCTGCCTGAATCATTTCTCTTAGTTTGGCATTTCCAGCTAGTTTATCAAAAAATAAACTAGCGAGAAAAAAAGAATCCTTCTCCGGATAATCTTTATAAAACTGAATTAGATAGCTAAGATCAATGGTTTTTTTTGCTTTGATAGTACGTTCATCCAGAATAGAGAGGTCAATGCCCCTGCATAGTTTTCCTAGTTGAGGAGGATTCGTAGCACCTGGTTTTGATACGGGAGTAAAAGTAAAATCCCCAGTATTCATATTCGGAGCGCCTAATACCTGAAATTGTTTATTTGTGCCTCTGCCAAGGCTTATCTGAGTGCCCTCAAAAAAACAAATAGACGGATACAAATAAATAGACCTCATATTGGGTAAATTGGGTGACGGAGGAATAGGCAAATCATAAAACATTGAATGATTGTAGTTTAAACAAGAAATAACTTGAAGACTACATTTTTTATTCATACCCAACCAATTTTCACCATTTATCATACTTGCATACTCCCCTATTGTCAAACCATGGACAATAGGAATTGGATGCATACCAACGAATGATTGATAAGCTATATCAAGTATTGGACCATCCACAAAATGTCCATTTGGGTTAGGCCTGTCAAAGATCATTAAGGGAATTTTGTTATCAGCACAGGATAACATGACATAATGAAGTGTTGAAATATAGGTATAAAATCTGGTTCCAACATCCTGAATATCAAAAATCAATAAGTCAATACCTTCCAAATCAGCCTTATCAGGGGCTTTTTTAGTGCCATATATACTAATAATTGGCAAACCTGTTTTAGGATCTTTACTATCTGAAATTTTTTCGCCGGCATCGGCACCACCTCTAAAACCATGTTC
>BJGN01000102.1 GCA_014190515.1 Bacteroidota bacterium | reverse complement strand
GGAAGCTATAACTGAAGCTGGTTTTGAACCTCAGTTGAGAAACCAGCAGTATGAATACCGTAGGCTACCTGAAAATATGGAACAACAAATTTTGAATAGAGAAGAAATGCTGGTCGATTAAAATACAAAAATAAATGACATTCAATGAGGTTTGACAATGCAGAAGAATCAATAGCCTATATTCGGTCTAAAACTGATTTTGATCCTGAATTTGGGTTAATTCTTGGGACGGGTCTGGGTAATCTTTCCGATGAAATAGAAGTGGTACACCAGTTTGATTATGCTGAAATTCCCCATTTTGCCATTTCAACGGTCGAAAGTCATAAAAGTAAGCTCATCTTTGGTTTTCTGGCTGGTAGAAAAGTAGTGGCTATGGCTGGCAGATTCCATTATTACGAAGGATATTCTGCGGCGGAAGTTACTTTTCCTCTCATTGTATTGAAAATATTGGGTATTCAGAGATTATTTATAAGCAATGCGGCCGGTTCCGTAAATCCCTCCATTTATGCAGGTGACCTGGTCCTTGTCCGTGATCATATCAATCTTACTCCCGATAATCCACTCCGGGGACTAAATGATGAAAGGCTTGGCCCTCGTTTTCCCGATATGTTACATGCTTATGACCATGAGGGTAATAAAAAAGTGCTGGCATTGGCTTCAAATCTAGGAATTAAACTCCATGAGGGGGTTTATCTGGGTTTACAAGGTCCAAATATGGAAACACCTGCTGAATATAAATTTGCCCATATTATTGGGGCTGATGTTCTGGGAATGTCCACAGTGTCTGAGGTCATCATGGCAAAATATTTATCTTTACCGCTTTTCGTATTTTCCATTGCGACTAACAAATGCTATCCCTTAGATGAAATAGGGGTTTCATCGGTGGAAGAGGTAATAAAAATGGCTCAGAAATCAGGAGTTACCTTATCAAAACTCATCAAGGAAATTCTTTTGACACTATAATACGTTACTATGTTGGCAAAACGAATTATCCCTTGCTTAGATATTAAGGATGGTAGAACGGTTAAGGGCGTGAATTTTGTAGATTTGAAAGATGCCGGTGATCCGGTGGAACTTGGAAAGCGATATTGTGATGAAGGGGCCGATGAACTTGTATTCTTAGATATCACAGCAACGCACGAGAAACGGAAAACATTAGCTGCTCTGGCTAAGAATATTGCACAACATCTTAATATTCCTTTTACTATCGGTGGTGGAATATCTTCTGTGATTGATGCAGCCTATTTACTTGAAGCAGGGGCAGATAAAATTTCCATAAATTCTGCTGCAGTCAAAAAACCGGATCTCATTAATCAATTGGCAGATACTTTTGGAAATCAATTTGTTGTCGTTGCCATCGATGCCAAAAAAATAAACGGAGAGTGGTTTGTTTTTCTAAACGGTGGCCGTCTACCAACTGAAATTCCTCTCCTTCAATGGGCAATAGAAGCTGAAAATCGAGGGGCAGGTGAGATATTGTTCACCTCAATGGATCATGATGGTACTAAAAATGGATTTGCCTGTCAGGCATTAGCTGAAATGTCCGATCTGGTTGGTATTCCCATTATTGCCTCTGGCGGAGCAGGGAATATCGATCATTTTTCAGAGGTTTTTACCGTTGGTAAAGCTGATGCGGGTCTGGCTGCTTCTATTTTTCATTTCAATGAAGTCAACATTCCGGAACTTAAGCAAGCGCTTAAAAGTAGTGGAATTTCTGTAAGATATTAATAATTTATAATGCAAACTAAGTCTCTCCAAATACCCGATTTTTCAAAAAATGAGCTTGTTCCAGCTATTATTCAAGACGTAAACACTGGAGTAGTACTCATGTTGGGGTATGTTAATGAGGAAGCTTTCAAGGTAACCCTAAATACCTCAAAAGTAACATTCTTCAGTCGGTCAAAAAATAGACTGTGGATGAAAGGGGAGTCCTCAGGCAATATTTTAAATCTAAAAAGTTGGCACCTCGATTGTGACGCTGACACGCTGCTTTTTTTTGTAGAACCAACAGGGCCGGTTTGTCACACGGGTGAAGATACCTGCTTTTCTCTGCCAAATAAAAAGGCAGATTTTTTAAAAACCCTGGAAAGTATCATTAATAATAGAAAATCAGAGGGTCAGTCAAGTTCCTATACCGCCTCTCTTTTTGCAAAAGGCATAAATAAAATCGCTCAAAAAGTAGGGGAGGAAGCCGTCGAATTAGTCATCGAAGCCAAAGATGATAATATAGATTTGTTTTTAAATGAAGCAGCTGATTTGATGTATCATTATCTCATTCTGCTATCAGCTAAAAATACTTCCCTAGACGACGTAATAGAGATATTGGAAGAGCGGCATAAAGTTCAAATCAATCATAAATAAGACTATAACTATGACTTTACAAGACATTACAGCTCAATTTGAAGCTCAGTCAGGTAATTTCCCTTCTATTGGGAAAAGTATTAAATTTCAATTTAATGAAGGTGCCGTTTTTATCGATCTTAATGGCGCATCACCGCAAATTAGTAATGCTGATAGTGACGCAGATTGTACTATTATTACCAGCATTGAAACCATGGAGCAACTTCGTAGCGGTTCTTTAAATCCTATGATGGCTATTATGAGCGGTAAAATTAAAGTAAAAGGAGATATGAGCGTGGCAATGAAATTGCAGTCTATGTTGGGCGCTTAATCCCAAAATTGTCATTGAAACGTTCTTTCAGATTGGGATGGAATCAATATCCCAATCTGATTTTATAGTTATTCTTTCTTTCGTTTCCGGGTGATTAAAGTGCAATTCTGAAGCGTGAAGACCTATGCCCTCCCTCTTCCAGAGCTTTCCACCATATAATACATCTCCCGCAATTGGGAAACCAATCGAAGCTAATTGTGCTCTTATTTGATGGTATTTACCCGTCATTAACTCGATATTTAACAACGTTCGATGTCCAACTAAGCCTATTTTCCTGAAATTCAGCTTTACCTCCTGGTTTGCCTGGCTTTTTTGTTTGGATATTATAGCTTTTTTTTGTAAAAAATCTTTATGATGGTAATCTTTAAGGCTCCCGGAAGGATTGGGAATCTCTCCGTCCACTAAGGCTACATAATATTTCCGAACAGTCTTTTTTTCAAACTGGGCATTCATTATTTTTAAAACAGAGGGCTTTTTAGCAAAAAGGATGATCCCGCTGGTGGGTCGGTCCAAGCGATGCACAATACCTACAAATGGTTTTTTAGCAGTTAAGAAAAGGTAAGAATACACTAAGTCCTCTAAAGTAATGATTTGAGGTGAAATTTTTTCCACAGCTATTCCAGCAGGTTTGTCCACAATAAGTAGAAACTTGTCTTCAAAAAGAATGCGTTGTTCAAACTGTTCGGGGGACATTTCCTGCTTGTTTATTACATGTGTTAAAATAAAAAATAATTGTACATTTTAAAAAATCAAAGTTACATTAAATCAAATTAGCAATATTTCTTCATTTTACTTTATTGTGCTTCTGGCAGGTGTGACCTTAATCAGGAAATTGGATGTTATATCTCTGTCCATACTTTCAAAGAGTTAGATAAACATATTATGCACTATTATCAGGGATGTAGCGCCTAAAGTCTTGATTTATTTAAATGCCGATTAGATTACAGGTAGTGGAATAAAGGTATCAGTATTCCAGGACGACATGTGTTTACTAAAAAACTGGTCACAATAAAGGCATATATTCTTCAATGCCTCAGTTTGTCTTTTAGCCTCTTCAAAAGATATACCCAGATGTTCCCCCATTTTTTGAGGTTGCCCATCATTTAGTGCCATAAATACCGGATGAGTACTCACTTTTTCTAATATTTCTGATACTTTTTGAGTTCTGGCATCGCCCATTGGGTATTTGGTTCCGGGACAACATGGGTTAATTTTCCATAGCTGAATACTAACTTCCTGAGATATATCGGTATGGCCACCAAGAAAATTTTTCGCACCTGAATGAATAGAACAGAAATTATGATTCGGATCTTTCGTCCATTCATCGGTTTTTAATGCCCTGCCTCTCGCCCAATTTCCACCCAACCATAGATCTTCTGTCGATCCCCAATAGGCCCAGCTAATCTTCGTGTTGTCCAAAAGATAACTGAATTCAGCATCATTGTCACAATAGATTTTTCGACTGGAAAATAAGGCTTTTAATCTGGACAAATGGTTTTCTTTATGGGTATGAAAACGATCTATACTTGCAATGTCAATGCGGGTGACCCCAAGATCGAGTAATTTGTCCAATATTTTTTCATTCAACAAATCGCCATTGGTTTGAAGCATTATTCTGGTAGCGTTGCCGTATTTAGTCTGAAGCGCACTCAATATTTCATATAAAATCTTTTTTTCAGACAGAGGTTCACCACCTGATAATATCAATCGGTCTATTTTGTCGGGCAAATTGTGAACAATCCTGAGGCAATCTTCTACATTCATCCTTTCTCCGGTAGGTCCCGAATTATTGTAACAATGATCGCATTGGTCATTACACAATTGAGTAAAAACCCAATAAAGAGAAGGTACATAATTGAAATCAGACATTTATTCCTGGTTGAGCATTTACTTTAGCGTGTAAACTACGGTATTTGTTAATATTTTGCTCAAACCAGCGGCATGAACCTCTATTTTATTCATATCGCCGATAGGGAAAAAGATGTCAGTCATTGCGGTAAGTCCTTCATCTGCAAAAAGTTCGACACTTGATTTGTCCAAAATTATTTTCATGCTTAAGCTAGTATTTTGGGACAAACAGGGGGAAAAGTGTTTGGCAGGAAAAGCTTTATTAAAATCGGAAATTCCAGCTTTTACCCTATCGATAAAATAACGGTTTGACGTAGGGTCAAATCCAATTTTCAGGGTATCTTTTTCAGGACTGGATATTGAAATAGTGAATTCTCCTTGAAGCGGTTTGCGGTTAAAACTAATATTTAATTCACAAACAATAGGATTTTTTTGAAGAATTAAAAGATGGTCATTCACTATATTATTTTTAGAAATAGCTGTTTTTTTCTCCTTATATGATTCAAATTCCCTGACTATTTCACTTTTTAATTTCCATTCTTTTACAGCCATTTTGACTAAAGTAACCTCTCGGGGTAAAGTCATAGCACTTCTCCAACGATAGGTAGGAACCTGTTGTGCATATTGCCAGTTGCTCATCCAACCGAGCATCAGTTTTCTGCCGTCTTGAGCGGGAATATCGGACCAGGAAACCATGGCATAATTATCTGTTCCGACATCCAGCCAGTACTGTTTATTTTCAGGTTGACTGTTCACAAAACGGTGTCCGTCGAAATCACCTATGAAATAACTTGTTCCCGTTCCACCATTTGGTGCTCCAGATTGCATACTGACCACCAAAATCCATTTTATTTCATTTGACCCCTCTACTTTTAAGGGGAAAAGATCTGGGCATTCCCAAAGCCTTTTATCATCTTTAAGGCCATATTCAGATTCAAAATCCCATTTTTTCAAATCTTTAGATGAATAAAACATCGTTTTATCCTTCACGGCAAGAACCATAATCCATCGTTTAGTTGCATCGTGCCAAATAACTTTAGGATCTCTGAAATCTTTAAAACCCGGATTAGAAATGACTGGATTTTGTTCGTATTTTTTCCAGGTTCTACCTTTGTCTAGGGAATAGGCAATGCCTTGGGTTTGAAAATCAATGGCGCCTGCTTTTTCCTTTTCAGGGTTATGGTAAGTATAAATAGCGACCATTGGCGGATTATCTATGCTGCCAAATCCGCTCGTATTTTGCCAATCGATGACGGCACTTCCAGAAAAAATATATCCATGGGAATCAGGAAACAGAGCAATGGGTAAATGTTCCCAGGTAATCATATCTTTACTCACTGCGTGTCCCCAGTGCATTGGACCCCAGACATTGGCCTTAGGGTAGTATTGGTAGAACAGATGATATTCACCTTGGTAATATACCATGCCATTTGGATCATTCATCCACATCGAATCGGGCGTGAAATGATACTTTGGCCTGTATTTTTCGTCAACCCCGATCGTATTATGTTTGGCAGGGTTTGTTGCACTCACACCCAAAAGATATATCGCTAAAAACTGTAATATGTAATGTATTCCCATGGTAATAGATGTGTCACCCCAATTGGGTGATAGTTTATAATTTCATCAACCTGGTGGGATGATGCGTTTTGAAGCATCACGCAGCCCTGTTAGGGGCTACATCTTCGTCGTTGTCTTCCTTCGGGAACCTGCACTCCCTCCAGTACTTTGCTTTCCTACAGGTTATATTTCCCATTTTAAATTTTAATCATTTTTATTGGAAACACCGAATCAATTGAGGAATAGAGATAATAAACTCCCGAAGGAATATTTCCAAAATATTGATTTTCAATATCATAGCCTTGATAAATAAGTTGACCAAGGCTATTTTTTAAAATGAGTAAAGGTTTAGCATCAAAATCTTTCTCAATATAAATAAATTGGTTGAAAGGATTTGGAAAAGCCAATAACTTTTTTGTGTGGGGTGAGAAGGAAGAACTAACTAAGGTTTGGCAAAAGGAATTTATGCCAAGAAGTTTTGCTAATTCATTGCATAAAAAGTAATAATTAGCAATATCGGCATCTGATAATTTCTCGGTTAATAAATCTTTTGTTTCCAGAGGATCGTTGGAAAGATTGAATAATTTTTGTTTGCCATTATCAAATTTCATTAGTTTATAATGTCTGTTGCGGATAGTTTTTCCGTCATTTGCATCGGTAGTTAATTTAAAAATTTCGCTGAATGTCCAGTTTCGAATACTATCTGAAGTATTTTTTAAAATAGGCAAAAGGCTTTTACTATCAATGGTAACATTGATGGGAACTGAAGATCTCCATGAATCAAATCCAAAGGATTCTATAATGGTAGCAAATAAATCTGAGGCGTTCACAAGGGCATTACTACTTCTATTTGGATTTTTAACAATGGGTCCAGCTATAATGCAGGGAACAGAAATTCCATATTGGTAAATTGTTCCTTTTGAATTATTGGTCGCTTGAATTTTAGATGTGGAAGGCGTATTTCCATTATCACCAATGAAAATAATATTTGTATTCTCAAATTTGTCTAAAGCTCGCAGGCTGTCACAAAGTCTTCCAATTTCCTTGTCCATAGCTTGAATCATAGCTTTAAAATACGATTTTGGTTTTGCCTGTATATCAGCAGCAGTACCACTCAAATTATTGAATTGATGAAGAGATGCTGGGGGTAAATGATAAGGTGAGTGGGGGGCATTAAATGCCAACCAAAGGAAAAAAGGCTTATTAGGGTTTACTTGTTTAAGCCAATGAATAGCGTTATTCACATTTTCCGACGTGGCATAATTCGTGACGGTAGATTGAACGCCGTTGGTATATTTAGTCCAATTGTTGTAGTTTGTAATCTGTCCTGTAAAGGGACCTTCAAAGTGATGATACCCCAATGCGAGAGGGCTTTTTAAATTTGAGGATGGGGAAGGTTGATTCAAATGCCATTTGCCAATACTTGCCTTTGCAATGCTGGGATTGAAAATATGTAACATTTTAGGAATGGACATTTCTGCGGTATCAATAGGCTTGGAACCACCTTCGCCACCAACAATACCACCTACGCCAGTTCTAAAGCCATATCTCCCTGTTAAAATGGAACTTCTCGTTGCTGAACAAACTGGATTGGACATCATATTGGTAAATTTTACCCCAGTCTGCATTAAGCGCCTTATGTTTGGTACATCGACCGTATCTCCGTCATTTTCATAGAAACCAAAATAATCTGAACCTAAGTCATCAGCAATGATTAAAATGGTGTTTGTTTGGGCAAATGAGAGGGTTAGTAAACATAAAAACAGGGAGATAAATAAACTTTTAAGCATTCATTTAAATTAACGGTAGAAAATTCTACAACCAAAGGATAGGGTTTCATTCAATATGACAGGTAGATTTTTCAAAAGAGCATCCACATTATTCGCAACGTAAGGAGTAGCGATGAAGGGGTTTTGCCCATTATCATCTATGGCACCCTTATATTTAATCACCCATCGATTCTGTACTTTCCAAATGATAAAGGCAGATGGGGTATGTTCTGCGTTAAAATTTTTTGCAACCAATTGATCCACATCATGGAGATAAGGAAATTTAAATTTATCATTCTTAGCCTTTAACTGCATATCCTTAAAGCTTTCATCCTCGTAAACTAGGGTGTCCATTGAGTTAATGGCAAGAAGTGGTACATCCAACGCTTTATATTTTGTTGAAAGTTCGTTGAGCCTTTTAGAATATAATTTGGCAAAAGGACATTCATTACAAATAAAAACGACAATAAACCCCTTTGCATCAGGAAATGCCTTTGTTGAAATCGTTTTATTATCTACATTTTTTAGGGAGAAATCCTGAATGGTTTTTGAAGGATCTCCCATATTTAATAGAAACCCAAAAATTATTGGGATAATTACGAAGTTAGTAAAAGGAATATATCTAATCATCTTATTCGGTCTTTATAAATGTTTTTGAACCAGTAATCATGTTATTTTGATTTGTCAATAAGAGATGATATATACCTGTTTTTAAGCTGTGTATATCTATACCATTTTCTAATTTTGGTTGAGGTAACATTAGTTTTGTCCTACCTGATGAATCAATTACCTTAATATAATAGGCAGATTGATTTGGGGTATTGAAGCGGATAAAAATTCTATCCTTTGCAGGATTCGGGTAAATATTGAAATCATTATTCAAAGGGCTTAGATTTTGAGTAGCCGTGGTATTGGTTACAATAAATTGCCCCATCATGCCTTCATCTTCATGCAAAGCGATATGACAATGATACATAAACGGATGCAGAGGGTCGGCAAAATCATCAAATTTAGCAATGAATTTTACTACGGAATTAGTATTGCCAGTTCTTCCAGGTACAAAAACCACATCCTTCCAACCTGCCTGAGTGGCATCGGGAGCGACGCCATTAATACTTAGAATATTAAATTCAACATCATGAATATGGAATGGATGTCCAAAAATGGAGGAACTCGTTATTTGCCATATTTCTGTATTGTTTAGTGGAACATTATATTCATTATAATTTAACTTGAATGGTTTACGATTTATTAAAAAGGCATTTGGTCCTAAAATATTTGGGAACCCCATACTATCCGAGATAGTTAATTGTCTGGTTAACTGAGCATCAGAAGCCTTTAAATAGGTATTTGCAGCTAAATTGTTAGGAATAGTAGTGACAGGATTTGCCGTAGGAGAAGCTACATTTATTCTTAAAATATTAAAATCCTTTTTGCCCAAAAAATTAGCAAATGGGCCATTTACGAAATTTTCTCCACCGGGAATATTATTTCCCAATAAAGAATTATAGGCTTTCAAATCGACATTCGACCCGTTCTGATTCGTAAAATTTACCAGAATTTCAATCCTCTCGCCAGCATGAAGCAGATATTTAGTCTTTGCAATGGGCTCATTTAATAAGCCTCCATCTGAGGTGATGACATAGAAGGTTCGGCCATCACTAAAGCCTATATTAAAAGATCTTTCGATGGCAGCATTTAAAACCCTGAACCTTACTAATTGTGCTGGAACGTCATATTTGGCGCGTAGTGTCATATTAGTTAACATGCTGTCACCATAGGGAACGGTGGAAAATTGGTTCGAGCTGTTGAAATCTCTGTCTGTAAGTATGAGTGGAATATCATCAACTCCATATTTTCTGGGTAAAGCTAATGACCTTTCTTTTGCATCTCTTACGATTAAAAGTCCGCCAATTCCTTTGGTTATCTGTTCCATCGCCATTTCATGTAAATGTGGATGGTACCAATAGGTCGCTGCTTCATTTTTAATCGTCCAATAAGGTTTCCAAATGGTATTGGGTGGAATAATCTGGTGTGGCCCTCCGTCCATTACTGCGGGAAGATGCATGCCATGCCAATGAATAGTAACACTATCTTTTAATTTATTCTGGACGTTCATCTGAATCATATCGCCCTTATTCACAAAAATGGTTGGCCCCCAGAACTTGCCATTGATTCCGCCAGTAATCGTTTGATTTCCTGTATTTACAATTTGTGCAAAGGTATCTAAGATACGTAGGTTGAAATTGGTACCGCTCAATGTATCCGGAATCCATAGATTGTTGAAGGACTGACCATAACTATGAGAAATTAAATTCAATGAAATGGATAAGACTAATAAAAATTGCTTCATTTTTTAATTTTGTGATATTGATTTGAAATGCTCTTAATCTTAATTAAGGCATTAATGCCAAATCTGTACTCATTCTTTCTAGAAAATAGGAAAAATATTTTTCCTGATTTCCAAGATGTTGAAATCACACACATCCCATTAAAGATATGTCACTCCTTCAGGGAAATAGATTATAATTAGAGACTGTCCAAAAAGCCTGGATGCATTAAAAATATTAGTACTAAGATGACAAAGTTATGCCACTCCTTCATGCGAAAGAATACCTCTACAAATAAAAATTATGTTAAAACCGAAGACGTTCTCTGTAATCCTCAAAATCCTGATTCAGAACAGAGTATTGGGGGTTAAAATGAAGTCAAAAATTATCGGGAAGAAGACACGAAACATTGGGTCTCCATGATAATTTAGTATAAAAATCTATTATACATAGGGCATAATCTTAGAAAATCATCCATTTTTTTGTCCTTTGCCATTATAAAAGCCAATTAGCCCAATGGGTAAAGTAACATAAAAAAGAGACTATCTTTTTAGACAGTCCCTAATTATATGAATCACGAAGACTTGTAGTGGCTACATCTTCGTTGTTGTATTCCTACGGAATTCTCCACTTCCTGGTGTACCTGTATCCCTTTGGGATATTCCTCTTTAAAAGGTATCATTTCATAAATTTGCCAAGTAATCCCATGGCATCATCCATGACGGAGCCGTCTTTATCGGCATCGAGCATTTCCAGTAAACCAC
>BJGN01000101.1 GCA_014190515.1 Bacteroidota bacterium | reverse complement strand
GTAAACCCAATCCTTCTGCCAGAGAGGCAAATAAAAGTATGTCGCAGGAATGATATAAAGACAAGATCTCATTATCTGTGAGATGGACTAAATTTTCCAAATCTATACCAGCATTAATTAACTCTAGTCTATGGTTTTCAGATAGCTTTCCTACTATTCTTAATAAGCAAGGAATACCTTTAACTGCCTGAATATGATTACTTAAATTTTTATTCCATGCCGTACCTATATGTAGAATGACTGGATAGTGATGATTAAAATCTTTGGGTGAATAGGTGAAATGCGGTGAAATTAAGCAAGGTATCACCTCTATTTTCTTTGCACTACAACCTGTATATCGAATGATTTCATTTTTCGTATGATTGGATATAGTTATAATTGACTTTGCTTTTAGGACGGGTAAATAAACCCAGAAAAACCAAAGTATCAACCAGGAAATTCCCTTTTTTGGGTATAGAAACAAGACATCATGAATGGTTATAACCAATGATTTTCCAGGTAATAATAAGGCAACGAAATAGATATCGCCAATGATATGATTTATTTCATGTTTATGGAACCATGCAAAAAAAATCAATTTGAGCCTGGGTATAAATCCCTTACTATAACATGGCATTTCAATCCAGTCAATTTCCCATTTACCAGATTTTAACAATCCCGCCCTCACCTCATTTAAGGTGGTTTCAATACTGAAATGGAAGCCCTGAATAGGCTTACGAGTGAAGAAAGCGATTCTTTTGTTCATATTGCCAGGACAATGAAATGATTCCCCACAGAAAAAAGAATGAATTATAGGTATTAGATACGAGGGGAAAATATCCGAAAATCAGTAAAAATATCAGACTGCTTAAACCCTTGGGGATGCTACTTAGAACGATAAAAAGTAGAGCAAAAGAAACTTTTAGCAATAACAAAAACCAGCCACCTTCTATTAAAATTCTTTCCAGTTCTTCCTCAAAATAACCATATTTAAGAATACCCATTGAAATACCCCAAATTTCGTTAGCCCCCTGGTAGGTACATCCAAGACCATAACCGAACCATTCATTTTCACTGGAAAAGAAAAACATGTTTTTCCAGGGGGTAATAAATCTACTCGTCTGCTCGCCTGAATCAACGTTGGTGGTTACCCTATCCGTTAAGTTAAAAATAGGTTCTAAAATCCATTCTTTGAAGTCTGGCAGTAGCATGAGAAGTATAAAAAGAAGGCATGAAAATAGCCCGTAAATGAGATAACCTGATGTTGATTTCTCCCTGCCAAATCTTGAGGCTATCAGTATTAAAACAAAGGCGAAAGTAACAGCCCGACTACCATTTAGCGTAGCTAAAATAGCCAGACAAACCTCATGAAAAAACACAACTAATTGATTAACTTTATATTGAATATTAACAAACCATAATTGAAAACTCATAAATAGAATATATGCACCAAAGCCGCTGACGTAACTAAAAGTACCCGTAACCCTGGCGCTCTCACCCATTAAAGCAATATCACCAATAGCATTAAAATTGGCATATTGATTTATTAAATGGAGAGGAGGCAGCATATATTGAAAAACGGCTAAAATAGTTTCAATACAAAGAATGAGCAATGAAACAGGATAAAAATAACCCCAATTTACCTTATTACTATTCGCTAAAAAAACAAATAAGGCGGTCCAAAACCCACCGTGTAGCAGGAATCCTGACAATGAATGAAAAAAGCCACATCCACCAGGAAGTAAGGCCAGGACAAATAAAAAGGATAAATGAGCAAATAAAAATGGATAAATTTTGCTTTGATTCCATGGGTAAAATCCAATACAGAATATCCAGGGAATAAGCAGTTGAAAAGCTAATAATCCATGATTAACAACATCGGGAAGTAACAACCATTTACGGATTGCACCCGAAAAAACAGAAAACAGTAAAAGGAATAAAAAGAAAAATTCCCTCTTTGAAAATCCTGTTAACAGCATGAAAATAGTGTAAGATAGTTCTCTTCAGCTTTGTTATTAGAAATATAAGATGCCGCGCATTGAAAAGCTCCATCGCAATATAACTGGTATTGCACGTCATCTAAATGAATCAAATAATTTAACAAAAGAGACATTTTGGTGAAATCATCTAAAATAAATCCTCCCCTATTTTCTCCAATATTCCCCCAAGGTGTATGGCTACTAATAATCACAGGCATACCCCTTGCCAAACATTCAAAAATAGCAAAAGAAAAATTTTCACCAGCAGATGGTAAAATCATGAAATGTTCCTCATTTTCATTTAAATAATCATCTAAAGAAGGGACACATCCTTTATAACATACCCTGTCACCAAGTAAATTAATAGTGGGTAAACACTGGTTTTTCCAATAAACCAGATCTTCCATTGGCCCGACAATAGATAATAAAATAGATTGATGGCAATGTAACAGACTGCGGAGAACAAGATGTAAATTTTTCTTAGGAGATAATCTACTGTAAAAAAACAGACGAAGTGACCCAGCCTTTTTTTGAACAAAATGAAGCCTCTTCTTTAGAGGAGGAATGATTAATTGAGTACTAACTATGGATGCTTTTTGACCGAAAATAAGCTGAATCTGACTAAATTCATGGTATGATGTAGCCTGCCACCTAATTTTTTTATGCAGCCCGAGCCCTATAAAAACTTTTAGATATAACCATTTTTTAAAATACTTTTGGTTGAGAGACCCTTTATCCAACATACCATGGGGACAAATAATAATTGGACATTTACAAAGAATTGCCCAAATGAGGGGTATTAAAAAAAAATAGAAACCATAAATACCCTGCAAATAGATCCAGTCAGGTGTAAAGGAAAAAAAATGTCTATACATTTTAGCAGAAATAAATCCTTTATTTGCATACCAAACGGGAAAGAATCTTTTCCCAAATCTTCTATTTGTCCATTTATCAGGGAAAATATCTGGATAAGGAGTAACTGTATTTAAATCGATATTGGAAGTAACTATTCGAATATTAAATACATTGGCCCCAGATAGAAAGTGCAAAGAGGCTGTCTGCATCCCCCCCGCCAGATACCCCGGACTAAAGTATTCCTGGAATAAAAGAATTTTAGGTGATTGAATCATTAGGCTTATTTACGTTACGTTAATAACCTTTTCCAGACTTTTAATAACACCATAATCATAATTTTTCCAGTTAAAAGATGAAACCTTAATGGCTGCTTGAACGCCCATTTGCTTTGTCAGCGTAGGATTATAAAGTAGCGTTAGCATTGCATTTATCCACTGATCTTCAATGAGAGGCAAAATAAAACCCACTTTATCGTCAATACATTCCGACGCCCCCACCTCCTCACTTACGATAACAGGCAAGCCGCAAGCCATGGCTTCCACCACAGCCATGCCCCAACTATCCAGGTAGGACGGAAACACAAAAACATCGGCCTTTCGAAGATAATCTGCCACTGAATACTGGTCTTTGATGCCACCAAAGAAAATATTGGAAAGATTAGTTTTACCGCTAAATGAACGAGCGTTGGAACCAATGAACGTAAGCGAAATGGGAAAGTCTGTCAGTCTTTCCATTAATTTCAACAAAAATAAAACACCTTTAGCTTCGGATAAATTACCAACAAAAATCAACTTAAGAGAATGATTATCAGGTACAGGATATTGAATTTTCCGATAAAATAGCTGAGGGTCAAAGCCGAGGTATATTGATAAAATTTTACTAGGCGAAATGCCAGCTTTTAATAGTGATACTTTCATTTTCAAAGAAATAACCAGAATAATATCTGCCAACTCGTACTCTATCAGCTTAACTTTCTGAATTTTATCAAATAAAAAAGTGCTCCCCCATTCTTTTTTAAGAAATGAATATTTGTGTCGAATGATTTTCAGATCATAGACATGTATCTGTGCTAGATCAAGAATGCAAATACCCTTATATTTTTTAACTAAAAGGAAAGAATTTTTGCACGATTTTTCTGATCCAATTAAGATTTGTGGTTGATATTTTTTCACTTGCCTACACACCCAAAAATCGTGTAAACGATCTCTCACAAAATTCCTGCTTTCACCATGTAGAAAAAGACGAAGGATAATTTCTCTTAACCACCAATAACCTGGAACCATCATTTGACTTACAGGAACTAAAAGGCCTTTTCTTTGCTGAAAAAAGGGCCATTTTCTCAAAAAAAATGGAGGATTAAACAGGATGGAGGAGAGCCAATAGACCTTTCCATTAAATACCTTGCTTAAAGAAAGGACCAAATGAGGCGTATGTTGTTTTGAAGGATTAGTAACGAAAATGATTCCTGGCAAAATGTCTGATTATAGGTAGGTAAATGAGATTAACGTGCACTAAAATATCGTGATCCGCATACCATTTTCTTACATTTGAAGCTAAAAAGGAGGCAGATTCATAAACATTTTCGTCCATTTTTTGAAAATGAAAATCTGAAAATAAACCATCCAGACTGGCAAAATAATCATCCTTTGAGGTTCCCACCAGGACAGCTAATCCATGAGAAGCGAAAGCAGCAAAAACGCCGGACTTGCAAAAATAATCAGGTGAATAGGCCGTTAGAATACCGTATTTACAGGAGGAGAGAATACATGATATTTCAATAGCACTTAAAAAACCGAGGTGAATAATAGGAACAGGCAATGCAGGAGGTGAAGGATCGACAACGCCAATATCTATAATTTTAGTCCATTTCCAGTGTTGTGCTATATGGCTATAGTATTTTTCCAAAAGGGAATAGGCCTTTCTCTTCACCGCCAAATTCCCCCATATTACAGCATAATCATTTCTCATTTCAAAAGGAATAACAAAAGTAGGCGCGGGGATATTTGAAAAAACGGGAAATTTAAATACGGGAGAGGTAAAATGGGGTTCAAATACATGGCCGCTTGTTACCGCATAATCAGCTATTTTCGATAACCGAAGGAAGAGAAATTTCTGATATTTCTGTAGATAAAAGCTACTTTTCCAAGGAATATTAGATACTGCAAAAAGTTCATGAAAAGTGACAAGAAGTTGATTTCTCTTGTTTTGCTTCCATTTTTCAATGGCGCGAACTAAATTCCAAGGTATGCCCCGGGCAGAATATCCATACCCAACGTAATGCAGATGAACCATGGAAAAGGAATTCACTACCCTTAAAATAGTCTTTTCGGAAGAACTGGATAGTGGTAAAACACAAAATTCGACCGTAGTTTCCATAGAAAGCGCCGAAACAAGGATATTGGCAAAATCCTGCACCCCATTTACAGTAGGAGGAAATGCCGGCGTAATAACCAGACATTTCAGCATAGAAAAGGAAAAAAGAGATATTTCAAATAAAAAAAGCAAGGCACCGATAAGTCGCAAAGACTTGACCGGGTGAATGAATCAATTACCCGGTAAGAATAAGGCAAATAAAATACGTGAGCAAAAAAACGAACTTATTAGATTGGACAGAAAACGGCATATTTCAATTTGTTAAAACCCTACAATCGCCAATAATTGACCCCTAATTCCCTTAAATCCTTCTCATTGCAAATACCTTTAATATCAAATAAGATGGGAGAATCATTCATCAATTTCCTAAAATCAGCTGCACTATATTTTCTATAATCAGCATGAGCAACGGCCACTATGATACCGTCATAATTACCCGCTGGTTCGTCAATTAAGGTAAGTTTATATTCATGTGCCACTTCATTTGGTGAGGCATTGGGATCTACCAGGTGGACGTTGACAGAATATCCCATTATCTCCCTGGCCAAATCCGCTACTTTTGAATTACGAATATCCGATACATCTTCCTTGAAGGTCAAACCCATGATAAGGATTTTACACTGCGATGGATTTTTACCTATTTGAAGTAAACTCTGTGTTAATTTCTTGGCAATATAAGCCGGCATATTATTATTGACTCTACGCCCCGACAAGATAACCTCCGGAGAATAGCCATATTGTTGTGCTTTATAGGTAAGATAATAAGGATCAACTCCGATGCAATGCCCTCCCACTAAGCCCGGGAAAAATTTTAGAAAATTCCATTTTGTACCTGCAGCTTCCAAAACGTCGTGTGTGCTGATACCCATTTTGTCAAAAATAACAGCTAATTCATTCATCAAAGCGATATTTAAATCGCGCTGTGTATTTTCGATCACCTTAGCCGCTTCCGCTGCTTTAATAGTTTTAGCTTTAAATACGCCGGGTTCAATGATTGAACCATAAACATCCGCAATAATTTCGAGTGCAGCCTCATCATTTCCAGAAACCACCTTCGCAATTTTTGTAATCGTATGTTCTTTATCTCCTGGATTTATTCGTTCAGGAGAATAACCCAATTTAAAGTCCTTACCAACTTTTAACCCTGAAACCTCTTCCAGTATAGGTAAACAATCTTCTTCTGTGCAACCCGGAAACACCGTTGACTCATAAACAACCACATCACCCTTTTTTAACGCACTTCCAACCAATCGGGAGGCACTTAAAACATAGCTTAAATCTGGCACATAATGTTCATCAACCGGCGTCGGGACTGTCACTATAAAAAAATTACCCTCCTTCAAGTCTGCAGCATCGGCCGTAAAGAAAATATCTCTATCTTGAAATTCTTCAGCATCTAACTCTTTAGAAGGATCAACTCCAACTCTCATGAGATCGATTCGAGGCTGGCTTATATCAAAACCTATCACTTTAAAATGCTTAGCAAAAGCTAAGGCAATGGGAAGGCCAACATAACCTAAACCGATAATAGCTATCTTATTTTGCTTATTTTTAAATTTAGTTATCATTTGACACTATTTATAATATGAATTATACCATTTAACGAACTCAAATATACCTGTTCTATAGTTTATTTTAGGCTGAAACCCTAATTTTTGTATTGGAGAAATATCTGAGAAAGTAGCTGGCACATCTCCAGGCTGCATGGGCAGTAAATTGAGTGATGCCTTTCTACCCAATTGTTTCTCTATTTCCTCTATAAAGGACATTAGTTTAACTGGCTGATTATTACCAATATTATATATTTTATATGGGGCAGAAGAGGCTGCCAAATCGGCTGTTTCAGGGTTCCAGTTTTTGTCAGCCTGAGGTGGATTATTTATCACCAAATGTATTCCTTCGACGATATCACTAATGTAAGTAAAATCTCTTTCCATCAATCCACTGTTAAAAACATCAATGGGCTTACCTTTTTTTATAGCTTCTGTAAATATAAATAAGGCCATATCTGGTCTTCCCCAGGGACCATATACTGAAAAAAAGCGAAGACCCGTTGTCGGAACACCAAAAAGATGACTGTAGGTATGAGCCATTAGTTCATTACTTTTCTTTGAAGCTGCATACATTGAAATGGGATGATCTACCCTTTGAGCGGTGGAAAAAGGCAATCGGGTATTTAAACCATAAACACTGGAGCTGGACGCATAAACCAAATGCTTCACAGGGTATGAACGGCAAGCTTCCAATATATTGAGAAAACCTGTTATATTTGATTTTACATAAGTGTGTGGAAATCTAATGCTGTGCCCAACCCCTGCTTGTGCGGCCAGATTAACGACGATATCAAAATGTTCCCGTTCAAATAAACGCATGATCCCCTCCTCATCTTCCAGGTGCATGCGAATAAATCTGAAATAAGGATAAGTGACACTCTGGACTAGCTCTACATCAACTATATTTTCATAAATACCCAATTTCTTCAACCTGTTCCACTTTAAACCCGGATCGTAATAATCGTTGACAGCGTCAAATCCCACTACCTCGAAACCATCATTAAGTAGGTATTCCGCCAGATGAAATCCTATAAAACCAGCAACACCCGTAAGTAATATTTTCAAAGTATGCTATTTTGTTAAAAAAATAAAGGCTAAAAGTACAAAATAGTAAGAAAGTAGATATAAAAAATTCAAATTCAGATCATTTTCAACCAGATAGTATCCTTTGTATTATACAATACAACTAATTCACCAACAATTATATAAACTATTTCAGACTGACTTTTTCACAAGATTCATATTTCCTTTGTACCTAAGGCAGCATCACCAAAACGACTTCGAATGTGATCTAAGGTTTTGAGTAAATGTATATTTTTAGTCCCCTGATCAAACAAATCTAACTGAGGAGATCCACTCACCAAACCAGCGAGTTGTACGCCTATTAACCGAATGCCTTGTCGTCTATCATAAAGAAGGGTCAATAACCCAAAGGCCTCCCTTTCCAACGTACTATCGTTGCAGGTGGGCGGTATTTTTTTTTCCTTACTGAAGGTATTAAAATCAGCGTAACGTATTTTAATCCGTAATTTGGTACACAAGCATTTACGTTCACGTAATTGTTTGGAAAGTATGCCCAGGCAGGCAACTAAATGCCTTTTAAGTATCGCTAAATCAGTTATTTCCTTGTCTAACACTTGCTCATTTTGGAGTGTATTTTGTTGAAGGTGCGGCACGACAGGAGAATAATCCTCTGCATTTGCTTTTTTCCACAATTGTACCCCGGGTTTTCCAAATTCCCTCTCTAATAACCTTGGTGGTAATGCCGCCAAAAGACCAATTTGACGAATCCCCATCAGATTTAATTTTCTGGAAATAATATCTCCGACACCGGGTAGTTTACGAACGGGTAGTGGAGATAAAAATCCTCTTTCTGTCCCTTTTTCTATGAGTCGCGCACCATTAGGTCTTGCTTCCAAAGTACCTATCCTGGCTACTAACTTATTAATAGCCAATCCCATAGATAAAGGCAAATGGGTTTCTTTAAAAATACGTTGTTTAAGTTCTTCTGACCAGCGCCAGCAGCCAAAATATTTATCCATTCCCGTAAGATCGGCATAAAAAGCGTCTAAAGCAGCCCGCTCACAAATAGGTACAGCTCCCTGGATTATTTCCTCAATGATTCCTGATTCCCGTTGGTAAGCCTCCATATCTCCCTGAATAATAACAGCTTCCGGACACATTCTACGAACCATCCGAAGAGGCATACCGCTATGGATACCCCATTTACGTGCCTCAAAACTACAAGATGCCACGACACTTTGAACCCCATTTCCACTAACAACCAATGGCTTGTTTCTCAAACCAATGTTACGTCGGACTTCAACAGATGCAAAGAAAGAATCCACATCCAAATGCAGGATAGCGCGTTCAAACATAATACAATAAGACTTTGTGCGATAAGGGTATAATAACTAGTACGCATCAAAGATAATAAAACAATTTGTTTAAAACAAACAAATTGTTTTAAATTGTATTAAACTTCCATGAATTCATTGGGAACAACCTCTACATTGGGCTGAAGTGCTTTTCTATAGCCAATATGCACGCGATCTACCTGCATTTTACCTGCTTTGAAATAGAGGCTTACTGCTTCTCTATTGTGCGCACGCACTGTAGTAAGAAAATAGTATTGATATTTTTGTGAAAGCGCAGGACTGGCCATAAATTCAATAATAAGAGCGAATGCGCCTTTTGTTTTAAAATCGGGATGGATGGCAAAACCCGTACCTTTAATAAACAATTTTTTAGCTGTTTTCAATCGGAAAATCAATCCGGGAATTTTCCACCAGGACAGCTTACCCCGTGCAGATTTAAGGAGTGGATTTATGTCGGGGAAAGTGGCACAAAAAGCAGCGGGTTGACCGTTAATGTAGCAAATAGCCAGTAATAATGGATCCAAAATAAGTTTTGATTCCTCTAAAATAGCTTTAATTTTCTCAGGTTCTGCGGGTTTAAAATGTTCAAATCGTCCAAAAGCAGCATTATATATTTCACAAAAATCCACTGCATATTTATCCTTTTTCTTTGGATCATATAGCTCAACCACTACTTCATTACTTTGTCTTATTCTATCACATACTGCTCTTAACCGACTGACGTCCAGATCATTTAAATCTCCCTTTATAGAAAGTATCTGTTCCCAGGCAATATATTTATTAGCCTCAAAGAAAGAAGCATAATAAGAAGGATTATAATTTTCCTGAAACAAAGGCGGATAAAAGCCTTTGACCAGTAAACCCCAATATTTATCGCGGCCACCAAAATTCACAGGACCGTCAACAGCCTGCATTCCCTTTTCCCTCAACCAATTTTCTGCCGTCTCAAACAAAAGATTAGCTGCTTCATTATTTTCAATACATTCAAAAAAGCCTATGCCCCCGATAGGATACTCGAGATGGCTGTTTGCCTCATGATCGATAAAAGCAGCTATTCTACCTATCGGCTTTCCCTGATTATCCAATAAAACAAAAATACGGGATTCACCATGAGAAGCAATGGGATTTTTCTGTGGGTTAAAAACATCCTGCACATCACCTTGAAGATGTGAAATCCATTGCTTATCATTTGCATAAATGAGAAAAGGAACAGAATGAAACAACTGCCAACCTTTTGAATCCAGCACTTCTACACACTTCATGGGATACTTATTTTAAATAATTAAGTTTAAAAGAACAAATGAATATTAAAGTTAATAAAAAAATGGCACGGTTATTGGTTCTCAGAATACTATTAAAAGAAATAATTTCTACAAAACAGGTATCCTATTATTATTTGTTAAAAGAAAAAAGGCTATCTTTTTAGACAGCCTTTTTATTTTTAAAATTCAGCGTTACCTGGTGTTCTTGGGAATGGAATAACATCACGTATATTACCCATCCCCGTAATAAATTGAACCATGCGCTCAAAACCAAGACCGAATCCTGAATGAGGCGCACCACCAAAGCGTCTTAAATCTAAATACCAATCCATTTCTTCCGGATGAATACCGGATTTTTCCATGCGATCAATTAGTACACTTTCTCTTTCTTCTCTTTGAGAACCTCCAATCACTTCACCTATACCCGGGAATAGAACGTCCATTGCTGCGACGGTTCTGTCATCATCATTCATACGCATGTAGAATGCTTTGATATCTTTAGGATAATTACGAACGATTACTGGTTTTTTAAATTCCTTTTCTACTAAGTAGCGCTCATGCTCTGCCTGTAAGTCCCTACCCCATTCTA
>BJGN01000100.1 GCA_014190515.1 Bacteroidota bacterium | reverse complement strand
CTTTCTGCTCTAAGACCATCGGTAAGGAGTGACAAATCAACTTCATCGCCCCCTCTCCTTTCACTGGTAAGTCTGATCGCTTCTAATTGATCTTCAAATATTGCTTTTGCATCAAATAATAAACGCCCGATGAGCGTACTTTTTCCATCATCTACGCTACCTGCCGTGGTAAAACGTAGTAGTTCTGCTTTTTCCTGATTCATATTTACAATCTCAAACTTTAAAAATAGCCTTGCTTTTTTCTATCCTCCATGGCCGTTTCAGCCCTTTTATCGTCTGCTCGACCTCCTCTTTCCGTTGTTCTGGACGTTGCGACTTCCTCAATGATATCATCTAAAGAAGTAGCTGGAGACCGAACTGCTCCCGTACAAGTTATATCTCCGATGGTTCTAAAACGAATGATTTCATCGAATGGAACTTCATTTTCCCGTCTTAAAATGGCGGGATGATTAGCAAGGAGCATACCATCTCTTTCAAAAACAGACCGGGTATGGCTAAAATAAAGGGAGGGAAGAGGAATTTTTTCTACGGCCAGATACATCCAAACATCAAGTTCTGTCCAATTACTGATGGGAAAAACCCTAAAATGTTCGCCGGGACGTTTCTTTCCATTGAAAAGGTTCCATAATTCCGGACGTTGATTTTTTGGATCCCACTGGCCAAATTCATCCCTATGCGAGAAAAAACGCTCTTTTGCTCTGGCTTTTTCTTCGTCACGTCGAGCGCCTCCGAGGGCTACATCATATTTGCCGTCTTCTATTGCTTTCAAAAGAACAGGCGTTTGCAAATAATTCCTGGTGGCATTAAAACCGTTTTCTTCAGTCAATTCTCCAGTATCAATCAATTCCTGCACCGATGCAATTTTCAACCGAACGCCCAGTCTGGTAACCATTTCGTCGCGATAAGTCAGTGTTTCCTCAAAATTATGACCTGTATCAATATGTAATAAAGGAAAAGGAATCTTTGCCGGATAGAATGCCTTTCTTGCCAGATGCGTAACCAAAATAGAATCTTTACCCCCCGAAAAGAGAATCACAGGATTTTCAAACTGCGCCGCCACTTCACGAATAATGAAAATGGATTCTGATTCCAGCTCCCTCAGGTAATCAAGACGATAATTAAATTGTTCCATAATAATATATGCCTAGGGTAAAATAATATGCTTTTTAAGAAATGTAAATAATATATCTACGGCCTCATCAACGCTCAATAGATCGGTTCTTAATTCAAGAGCTGGATTTTCAGGTTCCTCGTAAGCCTGATTAACTCCGGTAAATCCCTGAATTTCTCCCGCACGCGCCTTTTTATATAAACCTTTGACATCGCGTGATTCGCAAGTTGCCATAGGCGCGTTAATATAAATTTCCAGAAAATCGCCATCTCCGACGATTTCCTTTGCTATATTTCTTGTTTCTGCGGTGGGTGAAATAAATGAATTGATGGTAATGATACCACTGGAAAGATACAGTTTAGCAATTTCTGCAATTCTTCGAATATTTTCCTTCCTATCTTCCTCGCTGAAGCCTAAATTTTTGTTAATACCCGATCTGATATTATCACCATCCAATAACTGAGCGACAAAATTTTCCTGAAAAAGTCTTTTCTCCAGGGCCAATCCAATAGTACTTTTTCCAGAACCTGATAAACCAGTTAACCAAATAACTTTACTCCGTTGCCTAAGTCTGTTTTCACGAAATTCTCTGGAGATCATTTGATCAAAATGTGGAAAAATATTTTCAGCCAAGATTCTTGATTTAGCGTTTTAGTAATTCAAAGTTAAAAATAAACGATAAAAATGATAACTTTAACCATCGAGAGAACAATATTAACACTTTTATTAAACACTACCAAATAAGTAGGATTAATATAAAAACTACACCTTTTTCACCCAGGTAAAAAACGGCATCATATTCATTCACTATGAGATTTATCCTTCTGTTTTTCTTATATATCTTTTGGGGTTGTGAACCTTCGGAAAGAAAAATTCCTAAAAAGACCATAAACATAGCTGTGTCTGCAAATATGCAATTTGCCATGCGGGATATCGCTTTACTTTTTGAAGAAAAGGAAAATATAAAAGTGGAAATAATGATAGGTGCTTCTGGAAAATTGACTCATCAAATACTGAATGGGGCACCATTTCATCTATTTGTATCAGCTGACACCCTGTTTACACGAAAAATCATAACGGAAGGAAAGGGCATTGGACAGCAACACATCTATGCTATTGGTTCACTGGTTCTATGGACTAATAGGAAGGACTTAAAAAATAAAAACTTATTTAACCTATTGACTGATAGCAACGTAAACAAAATATCCTTACCTAATCCAACCACTGCTCCTTACGGTTTTCAAGCTAAATTAGCTTTAGAAAAAGCTGGACTTTGGAAGAAAATTTCTTCTAAAGTAGTCCTTGGAGAGAGCATAGCCCAGGCTACCCAATACATTTATTCCGGTGTTTGCGAAGTAGGATTTGTTTCAAAATCAGTATTATTTTCACCTGAATTAAAAAATAAGGGTTACTGGCAGGAAGTTCCAAAACATCTGTACGAACCTATTTATCAAGGTTTCGTCATCACGCGGTGGGGACAGGAAAACAATATGAAAGCATGTACCTCTTTTAGCCACTTTATGAAAACACCAGCGGTAAAAGATATATTGTTAAAAAACGGCTATCAATTGCCTGATAAAGAGTAAGATCTTGGAAGAGAATTTTTTTCAAACCCTTTTTTTAACGTTAAAACTAGCTTCATTAACTACGGCTATTTTATTTGCCGCAAGTATTCCCATTGCTTTTTATCTTTCCAGAAGCAAGGGTATATTTAAATCAATATTAGAAATTATAGTGACCCTTCCCTTGGTTCTTCCCCCTACTGTTATTGGATTTTACTTATTGCTACTCCTCAGCCCTGAAGGATATATAGGATTCATATTCAATGAATTATTCGATGTAAAACTAATATTTAGTTTTACTGGATTAGTATTGGGATCCATCATTTACAGTTTACCCTTTATGGTACAACCGATACATTCCGGACTTGAAAAAATACCAAAACAACTCATTGAAGCTTCTTATTTAATGGGTAAATCAAAATGGCAAACTCTTTTGAAAGTGCAATTACCCAATTGCAAACCAGCGATTTATACAGCTATTGCCTTAACTTTTACCCATACTATGGGAGAATTTGGCATCGTTTTGATGATTGGCGGAAATATACCTGGCGAAACGAGGCTGGCGGCCATGGCCATCTATGACGCCGTAGAATCGTTGAATTATCAGCAGGCAAATCAATATGCCCTTACCCTTATTTTTATAACCCTAGTATTACTTGGATTTGTCCATCTGTGGAGAAAAAAAACCATTAATTCGTAAGGAAATGAATTTTTCGATTGACCTTTTCCACTCCTTTTCAACCTTTCAGGGAATTCAAAAAATAGAGGCAAATTTGCAAATACCCCTTGGTGAATTTGTCTCTATTTCAGGCATTTCGGGAAGTGGGAAAACGACTTTTTTTAAACTAATCAGCGGTCTTATTCAACCTCAAAATGGAACTATTTTTTGGGGAGAAAAAGTTTGGCACGACACTAAAAACAAACAATGTATTCCTCCTCAAGAGAGAAATATAGGCATGGTTTTTCAAGATTATGCCTTATTTCCAAATATGAATACCTTAGATAATATAATTTTTGCCTGCAAAGAAAAGGTTGAAAAGAAATATTTGCAAAGCATACTCGACACCATGGGATTAGATAATTATTTAACACGATACCCCCATCAGCTTTCTGGAGGACAAAAGCAACGGGTCGCTATTGCCAGAGCGCTCATTTCAAAACCGGCTCTTCTATTATTGGACGAACCCTTTTCTGCTTTAGATGAATCCCTAAAAAAAACGGTTCAATCATTTATATATGAAATACATCAACAAAATTCAATGACCACCTTAGTGGTTAGCCATCAAATTTCAGAAATTAAACCTTATGCCCAACGGTTTTTACAATTTGAAAATGAAAAACTGATGGACTACCCTTACATTGAAAAAAAGAATTTGTCAGTGCAGGGTATCCTTATTTCCAAGGAAATGAGTGCATCGGAAATGAGCCAGGTAAGCCTTTTATATGATGGCAAAACTTACCAACTTCCTTTTCCAAGTTCCGAACTTGAAAAACTAAATATTGGAGACAAAATACATTTTGGGATTTTTCTCTGACGCTGGATTATTGAATTAGCAGAACCAGAAAAGAGCTCTATTGATGAAAAACAAAGGTAAAAAAACGGTCCAGGTACTTCTTATCTAATTTTCACTTAAATACCATACCCGGAACATTCATAATTATTCTCTTATTTATTATACTTCTTAATAACCTCTTGAAATCCCTTATTTTTCCTTATTCTTTCGTAATAAAAGTAGGTTTCTCCTTCAATGCCCCTTTGTCGGTTATAGGCCAATTTCTGATCCAAAATTTCAGGGGTGACACTATCTCCGCTCCCTATACCAACTAATATTCCAGGGCTAAATATAAGTTCTTTAGCGTTGAACGGCGACATATTATTCATAGCCTGATCAAAAGAAGCTTTGTAATCATTAAAATTATATCTGTATAATTGAGGATGAACATGATCTACTATACCTCTTCTCAACCATTCCGGCCAATCTTGCAGATAATTTTGTAATGACCAGCTAAAAGGCGAAGGTGACCAAGAGACCATCTGTTCCCCTTTCAACGATTTTATATGCTTAAAGATATATTCCCCAAAATCGGACAATTTGTCTGCACGCCATTGAAGCCAATGCGAGTCCAGATAATTAGAAGGAGCTGTTCGTCCAGTTTCTGTTTTATACCTTGCTGTGACAGAAGCATTATACCCCCCGTTGGAAGCCAAAGCAGGCAGCCTGTCATCACCTTGAACCCCAGCAAGATCGGGATATTTTTCAACCACTTCCACCATAAGTTTTTTGACAAACTGTTGTACCTCGGGATTGAATGCGTCCAACCAATAAAATTTATTCTTCTCTGTGATATTTCCTGCTGCATCTCTTGAGGCCCAGGACGGATATTTTGCTACTAAGGCACCTCCTGAATTATCGCCATAAACTGAGGCAAATCCATATTCAAACCAAGCGACCACCTTAATTCCGTGAGGTTTTGCAGCTTCAATCATTTCAGCCAACGGATCTCGTCCTGCATATTTTGGATCGATTTCTACCCCCATATAATCTTTCATCACCTGGCTTTTGTACTTCGTTTTGGCATCATTGTATGTGACCACGAAAATGGTATTAATGCCAATGTCTTTGCATATATTAACACATTCTACAATATTTGCTTTTGTAGCAAAAACATCACTACCAACATCACTTACCCAAACGCCTCTAACTATTTTCCGTGTAAATGCATTGGTGTTATAATTTCCTATTTTAACCGAGTACGTTTTTGATATCTGATCGTCATACTTCACCGTATAAATGACCTCTTTACTTAGATCGGTGAGGGCATTGGGATCAGGAGTAACAGAAAGCGGCGTAATTTTAGAGGGAAAGGTAAGTTTAAGTTTATATCTCTTTCCAGCAGATTGATTATATGAAAGTCCAATGTAATCATTTCCTGCCTGGGAGAGTTTTATATTTGACGCCGAGTTATCATCATTCAGAACGTCAACACGTTCAATGAAATACTTAGCAGGATTTAACGGTTCCTCATTCAGCGTAAAAGTATAAGTTTTTTTTATGGTCTTATTATATTGAATATCGACGATGACGGGGACTTTAAAATCTATGGGTTTTGACATATCCGGCGTAATACTCAATGGAGTAATACCTTTGGGAAAAACGAACTTAACATTAAAAAATTTACCCGTAATACCATCATTTTCAACGAGTGCATCAATTCTACCCCCGTTTATATTAAAATTGACATAAAGTGGTTCATTATTTGGACTGAAAACCTTAATACTATCGATTTCAAAATTTTCTACATTGTCGATAGGCAACTCAGCAATTTTACACCCCGAAGACATAGTAGAAAAACACCAGACCAATCCAATTAAAATTTGAAAAACTTTCACGTTATTTTTGTTTTTTGCACTAATTTGAAAATAGGTCTTTATCGACTAGCGGATAAAGACCCTATTAATTCACTCATTTAAAAAATAAAAAGTTAATCAACCTCATATACGACAAATCCATTTTGGGCGGACAAACATGCTAATCTGAGTTTTCCCGTCGAGGTGGTTGCGTAGGCAGTTTGACAATAAAAATCACCCAATTCCCCTGAAATACCGCCAAGACCTACATCTATTTTCTGTACGTTATTCCAAAGGGTAAATTTCGAATTCGCCAACTCTGAATTTATCTCGGTAATACTACTTCGATAACCTTTTTTAGTGACATCAAGCAGGACAAATTTACTGGCTTTCGGATTAGCTGCATTGGTTGACCAAGAAAATACGCCCCACATAACATATTTTCCTCTATTATGTTCAAATGCTTTCATTCCCACGGAAGAACCATTGACCAAAGCTCCTGAAAATGCAGCTGGACTTGCCAGAGAACTATTTAAAATGGTTGGGGTTGAGGTACCAGAATTATAGAAGAATTCATTTGAATTAGGGACTGGCAACAACTCTATATTGGGACCATCTCCTGCACCGGCAGCTAATAGTCCACTTATTTTTTGATTTGACGTAAAGGCTGTCACCTTCTGACCGGCCAAAACGGAAGCAACGGGAATGGTAGCAATATATAAAACCGGATCTTCTTTCGGACTTTTACGAAGTGGTGCCCTGTCCACAAAATAGGCGATGATATTGTTACCCTCCTGTTTCACGTGGAAATTCTGAATAATTCCACCCGTAGGAACTGGGATTCGCGCGACCTCCACAGGAGCGTCAGAAGGTCCGGTCGTTGGCCAGGCACTCACGATCACTTCTCCTCCACCCCAGGGATTATTACAACCAAGTAATACCGTTCCTACGTTTTGAAGAACTTTAAAACTTGCCTTTTTACCATCAGCATAAGCCACATTTAGATCTGTAGGTTCTGATGTGGGAGAGGCCAAATTATATTTTTTTATACCATCTGCATAAGCTACAAAAGCAAATTCTCCTTTAGAATCTAAGGCAATAGATGTTTCTGATTTGGTGGCAAAAAAACCTGGTCTCAACGAAGAAGCCAGAGAACGGTCTAAAAGTTTAGTTATTTTAGTGAAGCCGTAGTCTTCTACTTTTATGGAATAAGTTTTAGAGGAACCTCCATTTTTAACTGTTATTGATTGAGGATTCGTAAAATCCAGCGCTTTTTCTCCCCCTACAATCACTGCCGTTGAAGGTGTCAATGTTATTTTCGGAGTAATGGCGGTAAGATTTGTACCCTGTGGTACTCTGACATTGATTCTTCTTGTATCTTCTTCAATGACAGTCTGTTCAGCACCCGCAACAGAAAAAGCCGTAATAACCGGAGCTTGCGGCGCTTGTTCAATAATGGTAATGGTATATTTACGCGTCGCAGTTTCTGTAAATTTAATGGTAAACGTTTTGGCTATAGAAAAGTCTATAGAATCTGTTAACAAAGGAGTTACCGAAATGGGCGTGATACCCGCAGGGTACAGAAATTCTACTTTAAATCTTCTTCCGTCGTTACCGTCATCAGGCACAATGGCATCCACCGTATATTCTGCCTCACTTAATTTGGTAATGGTAGATTGTGCATTCAAATCTTCACCTTTGGTAGTGAGCACTTTAACCTTCTCTACTATATACTTGGAAAGATTGGTATCTATCACCTCAGTAGCTTCCTTTTTACAGGACATTTGACATAGCATGAAAGAGATGGTTCCGATAAGAAGTAAACCTGGACTTTTAATGTTTTTTCGTATTTGAAATAATTGGTACATGTTTTACTAATTTTAGTGTGATTAAACAAGTTTTTAGTTAATTATAAACTACGATTAAGTAATCTTTCTTATCTCCATTTTCTGCAATGACAGAAAATCGATAGGGTTTGGACAGGTCTGTATTTCCCTTAAATGCGGGTACTATGATAGCTGAGGTCGGTACCACAATATTGACACGCATCAAGGAGAAGGAGGCATTTTGCAATGGCGGAATTTTAAATTGCAACTCACCTTTCACCAGATCACTAGCTATCGGTGGGTAGATTTTTAATGGATCTTTTGCATAAGCCAGGGAAATACTCAAAAGGGTGTTATTGGAACTTTGTGGAAAGACCTGTTCCTTTTGGCAGCCCAATAACAAACAAATTACTACCACCAATATTCCCATAATATATTGTTTACCAGCCATTAGGTTGCGTTTTTATTTTAGAATTATTATTCAATTCATTGATAGGATAAGGAAACCTATCAAAACGGTCAGGGTAAATTCGTGTATTGATATCAACAGACACTTTTTCAAATACTAATTTTCCGTTGGCAAGTTTCGTGATTTTAGCGCCATGAAACTTTTTACCATGTAGTACGGAAGCGGCCATTTTCCAACGTCGCAAATCCCAGAACCTATGACCTTCCAAAGCCAGTTCCACCATACGTTCGCGCACAAGTTCAGCCTTAATATCTGGTTTGAGGGTAGTCACATCTTTTTGTAATGAACGGTTGCGTACTTTGAGAATCCACTGTTCAGCTTCCGACCTTTTACTGAGGTTTATCAATGCTTCCGCCAAAATAAGATAGACCTCGGCTAATCTTATTTCTATACAGTCCTGATCACTTTTTCTGTAAGCCAGATCAAAATTAAGATTAGATTCATCGCCAAGTTTTCTAAAATAGTAGCCAGTGACGGTCGTATTCGGGTACGGGGAACTATTGTAAGCAAGAAAGCGATCTAAGCCATTTCCTACTGATGCATTTTCCCCTATCCAGGTTTGAATAGTTCTCCCTTTCCATGGCGCACCATTATAGAGAATCGTCGCATAAAACCTACTTTCTCTTTGTAAATACATCGTAGAATCAAAAGGAGAAGAAGGATTAAAATCAGCGCCATTTTCCATAAAGAAGGCATCGACTAATTCTTGGGTGGGGCACAAACGCCCTCCTTTACCTTGAATATCACCACTTGGAGCAATAGTTTCATCCAAACCATGAAATAAACCATTGGTGTGTCTATACTTTTTTACCAAAATATGCTCTTTGCTTTTCCTTCTTTTATCATTCAAAAAAATGTCAGCAAAATTTGTTTCCAGTTCAAAACCGCCTTCGTCAATTACTTTTTTTGCCGCATCTGCCGCTTTTTGCCATCTTTCGGCATAAAGCATGGCCCTCGCGTTCATGGCAAGCGCTGCCCATTTGGTTACTCTGCCATCACCCGTATTTATCGGCCATGATGAAGGCAAATGGGCTGCGGCGAACTCAAAATCTGTTTCAATAAAATCCCAGCAATCCTTTTCACTATTTATAGCCATTTCTACTGGGTCATTAAGGGAACGCCTAATGATAAAAGGACCGTGACTCCGGTAATTTAGAAAAAAGATATAAGCTCTAAAAAATCTGACTTCTGCCTCCATTCGCAAACGAACAGGTTCCGAAAATTTAGTATTATATTTTTGAAGATCGTCCAGAAATTCAAGAATTCGTCGATTCCAGGCGTAAGCATTCGCCCAAACACTGAAATGATTTGCCGCAACGGAAGTATAACCATCTTGCGTCATAATCAGATTGGCCGTGCCCTCTCCGGGAGAATTGGACGAATATTTCGCCAAATCTGTCAAACCGTCTGACATGGTAGCATCACCGCCAATGGGCTTATTCCCGAATATAAAATATTCGTTGAAAATACGGTAAAATGAATTGATATACAGATTGACACTTTGTTCGTTTTCCCACACAGCAATTTCATTGTAACTATCTGTAGGAACAAAATCTATGGTATTGGAACAACTTACAAAAAATATCGATAAAACAATGACGTACTTTCCCATATCCATTAAATTGAAATATTAATACCAAAATTATACACTTTCTGCTGCGGATAAAAACCATTATTTACCGTAGGAGCCTCAGGATCAATATATTTTAGTTTACTCAGCGTGAATAAATTGGTTCCACTAAAGAATATACTCATCTTTTTCTGCCCTACATTTTTACTTGATTTGAGGTTAAAAGAATAGGAAACCTCCACTGTTTTTAGCCTGATATAGGAAGCATCTCTTTTCCAAAAGTCCGTTGACAGATTATTATTAAAGGGAGTTATCGTAGTCAAACGGGGAAATTCTGTTAGGTCGCCCTCTTTTTGCCAGGTATTTTCCAGGATGAAATAAGGCGTATTGGCTCCCCATTTAAAAGGTTGAGTAAAAAAAGTCCCATCTGAAAATCCGGCACCAAGATATTCCCCTGTAAGCATAAGATCGGTTCGGGTAGCCCCTTGAAAAAATGCGCTTACGGATAAATTCTTATAATTCGCACTCAGATTTAGTCCTAAGATAACTTCAGGAATAGGGCTTCTGCCTATCCAGGTTCGGTCGGCAAAATTAATTACCCCATCGCCATTCAAATCTTTATATCTGATGAATCCAGGTTTTATCTCATACGTGGTAAGGGCTGCCGTGGCTATTTCTTCCGCATTCTGAAATAGACCATCTGAAACCCATCCAAGTACGGAACCAAGGGGTTGCCCGGTTCTTCGTTGCCAGGGAGGAACATTAGGGCTTTCCCCTATTTCCAAAAATTTATTCCGTGAGAAAGTCACATTTCCAGAAACCTGGTAACTGAAATCTTTCCTTACTTGCCTGCTATGAGTAATAATGGCCTCAAAACCTCTGGCATCCATTTTACCCGCGTTCACCACAGAGGGGAAATTACCTCCAACTGAGGGTGGAAAAATACCAGCTACACTTTGAAGGATATCTGATGTTACCTTATAAAATGCATCAAATTCAAGGGAAAACAGACCGTCTAAAATTTCTGCTTCAAAACCACCATTATAAGTCACCGTTTTTTCCCAGGTAATATCATAACTAGGAACAGCGCCCGTCAAAAGATCGAGATAAGCATTATCACC
>BJGN01000099.1 GCA_014190515.1 Bacteroidota bacterium | reverse complement strand
ATAGTAGTTTACCTATTGAAAATGAAAAAAGAAGAGCTTATTATAGTGCTTTAATGTATCTTTTTTCTATCTCATTAAAGCAGCATTTACAAGATAAAAGGTTATACACCAACCATTTTGAGATATTTGAAGAGAATAATCCCATTCTTGAGGAAAAAAGTACTATACTCAGCTCAAATCACCAACCACAGAGTATAGTCAAATTGCTAATGCTTGCTTTAAAAACAGATGTGCGACACGGTCTTTTTTCCATCAATGACCTGGAGCTGTATAGAACGGAAATAAATAAATTTATGGAAGTTTCCGGGGGGTGTGAACGTATAAAAAATACGCCAATTCCATTTACTTATAGTGTGTTCATCAAGAAATTTATATTTATGTATGTCATGCTTTTTCCAATTGTGTATAGCACCCAACTATTTTTTTTATCATTCCGGTGACTATGTTTATACTCTATGTTCTGGCGTCCATAGAATTAATTGCAGAAGAAATTGAAAATCCGTTTAATGGCGATGAAAGTGATTTGCCTCTTGACGCCATGGTAAAAAACATAGGAAAAAGCACCAGGGAAATATTTTTTGGGTAGTTTTTACTAACGCATTAAAGTAATTTCACCTTTTACAATTTTTGTATCGCCTTGAATCAATTTTACTTTGGCTGCAAAAACAAAAACAGCAGGATCAAGTAACTTACCAAGGTAAGTACCATCCCATCCTAATCCTTTTATTTTTGGATCAAATTCTATTGCCTCAAAAATGAGGGTTCCCCATCGGTCAAAAATTCCCATCCATTCAACCCTCTCGACCGATTTATCGGCGTATATTTCGAATCGGTCGTTTATACCGTCACCATTTGGCGAGAAAGCGGTGGGCGCATAAATTCTTCCTCTTTCATCGACATTGATAACTTGTATGTCAGTTGATTGACATCCATTTATGTCGGTAAGCGTCACTTTATAAGTGGTTGTTTTAAATGGGAATACCTTGGGCGCTAAACAGTTTTTGCAAACAAAGGGTATTCTGTCTGCTTCCCACTGAATATTTTTAATCCATTCATCAGGAATATTTTTTGTTACGGGTAATTCAATGGTATCTCCTAAAAAAATGGTTTGATCTGCACCAAGGCTTATTTTTAAACCTTCAGGAGGTGATTTTATTAATAACATGGTGTCTGTTTTACATCCTATATCATCTGTGATGCTCAGGAAATGTTGGCCACCTTTAAGATTTTGAAAAATTAAATTTGATGAAATTTTTCCGTCAAATGAAACAACGTAGGGGGGGAAACCTCCTCTGATTTCTTTAATCGTAATGATTCCTGTATTTGGATTATTACAAGCGGGAGCTTGAATTTGGGCAATTACATTTATTTTTTCACCCGACGGTGGGAAAATTTGAACGGTATCTTGAGAAATGCAATCATTTGAATTATCCTTTACTTGAAGGACATAAATACCTTGCTTATTAATTTCCGGAGACAAGGTATTTACTCCTTTTACGATGTTTCCATTGTTGGTTTTCCAAAGAATGTCAGGGGAAAAAGTTAAGGCAAAAATTTCACCATTTAGTTTAAGATTTACATTATCGCAAAGGAAATTAAGATCTTGACCAGCACTTATTTTAGGATAAATAATCCGATCTATAATATTTGTGGTATCAGTGGCAAAACATCCTGATGTTTTATCTGTCACCTCAAGAGCGTATTTACCTGCCATTCGGGTAAATATCGTTGCTTTTGTTTTTACACCAGTAAATGTCAACGGAGTACTCCAAAGAAAAGAGAATCTGGAAGTATCAATATTTGATTTGATTTCAATGATTGAATCTTTGCAGGTTAGGGTTTTTTCATTGGGCAATTGAAAATCAGGTACGGATAATACGTTTAAATTCAAGGTGTAATTAATTCTTGGACAAGGGGATGTCAATGATGGAAACTGATTAATTTCATATTTTCCAACACCAAGATTTTTGGGTACAATATTATTAAAAATGGTGTCTACAATAGTGGAGTTTACCTTTTTAATTGTCCATATTTTATTATCCTCTTTTTTATTTTCGAAAAGTAGGTGAAGTAATTTTTCCGAAGTATCATTTTGACAAAGAGTTAGATCTTTGATACTATTTTCTAAACAAAAATTGGGATCTCTGATTATTTTAAACCGAATAATAGAATCACATCCTGTAAAAGCCGCATTTTTTAAAATAAGCTGATAGGTTCCTGTATCTGTATATATTACATTTCTAAACTGGAAAACCTCATTAGGTTTAAGCAGGGTATCAAAATAAAATAAGGCTTCGTTATAAACAAAAGCTTCAATTATGGCGAGACTATCACAGCCATTTAAGGTAACTTTGGGAAAAACTTTTTCATAAATACCTGCCTTTTTAATAGATAAGTCATTCCACCTTATTTCATCCCCAAAACACAACACTGCTTTTTCAATAATTTGCTTTTGAGGCTCTGTCTGAATATTTAAATAAAGTAAACTATCACATCCTTTTGAGGAACCGAGTGGAAAGAATTGACTATAATTACCAGATTCTGCATATTTTTTTCCGTTTATTAAAACGGTGTCACCCAGGCAAAATATTTTTTTCAAATCCCCCGTATCTGGTTTGTTTACCTCTAATATCAATGTCCAGGTAGAATCACAATCATTTACATTTGCTCTTCTTTCGATTTTGGTGTAAATCCCCGTTTCGTAAAACTTAAAATTGGAAATTTGAATGGTGTCACCAATACATATGGACTTTCTAATTGTGTCTTTTAAAACCTTATAATTTTTAATAGTTAAAACAATCAAACTATCACAACCATTTTTTGAAAATCCACTAAATCTTTTAATATAGGTTCCAGGCGTTTTTACAGATGTTTCAAAGAAGGGGAATGCGTCGTTTGGACATATATATTTTTCTAAATATAAAGTAGCGTCATTGATTACTTTTACATTTAGTTCTATTATGGAATCACATCCTGACGCACTCACCTTTTTTAATTGTTGAATATATTTCCCTTCTTTAAAATAGGCCAATCCATTGTAAATCAAGGTGTCACCAAGGCAAATGGTAGTGTCTTTTATAGATTTATTTATCGTTGCGGCAGTAATTTTTACTTCAATGATAGAATCACATCCATTGATAGCGGCATTATCAAGGGTAATTAGGTAGTTTCCTGTAGCAGTAAATATTTTATCCCATTTCCTTATGGTATCAGAGGGACATAAAGGAAGGCTAATACTGCCATTTTTAGATTGAGACACACTAATTTTTAATTGAACCAGTGTATCGCAACCCATATTTTTTATAGCAGTACTTAAATAGGTATAATCTCCGGCCGTAGTAAAAGATTTCCCGCCTCTCTGAATGGCATCACCTTGACAAATAGTAATTTTTTCCTCCTTAACAGGTTGAGATGTAACTACCAGATTTAAATTTATAGTGGAATCACAGCCCACTGCATTTTTTTGTAGTAAGGTTATGTTATAATTTCCTGAAGTTTTGTAGGTCTTATTTTCAAATGTCACTGAATCATTCCAGCAAATTTCTTTTTTCAAGGCTATAACGGATGGATTTAGTGCAATTAGATTTAAAGTAAGCAAACTATCGCATTGATTTGCTGCTGCTTTTGTGAATTTTTGCACGTAAGTACCTGGTGTAGTATAGTTAAATGCGTTGAGAGTATAGCTTTTTCCCTGACAAAAAGAAGCGGTAACCTTTCCTGATGCTATGGGATTGACGCTTAGGTTAATTTTAATGGTACTATCACAACCATTTAACTTTAAACCTTTTAAGTTTTGAAAATATATACCAGACGAGGTGAAAGTTTGATTATTTAGCAATAAAAAATCACCTTCACAAATGCTTCGTTGTAAATTTGCCGTATCACTTTTTTGCCAAACTAAATTAAAAGTTATGGTACTGTCACAACCCACCGCATTCTTCAATTTTATATTATACACCCCTGGGGCGGTATATACATTTCCCCATTGGGCATACCTTTCACCTGGGCAAAGCAAGGCATCGACTTTGCTGGATGAAATATTATTTACAGTTAACTGTAATTCGTTTAGACGACTACAACCAGCTTGGTTTAACGAATTAAAACGATAGGTTCCGGTATTTTTATAATATTGAGCACCAAAAAAGGTCGAATCGTTGTTGCATATCGCTTTTTTAGTTATCAAAGTGTCTTTTAAAGCCGGAAGGATGGTTAATTTCAGTAAGCTATCGCATCCATTCTTATTTTTAAATGGATATTTGATAAGATAGTTACCAATATTGGTAAATACTTGATTTTGGACGGTCAATATGTCGCCGTTACATAGATACTCAGTTACCCTATTTGTATCTGACGGATAATAAGATATGTTTATTTGGATGGTACTATCGCATCCTAAAGAAGAGGCTTTTGGTATTTTCTGAAAATAGCTACCGGCTGTGCGATAAAATTGGTTGTTAATTTTCACTGAATCACCAAAACAAATAAAATTTTGCAGGGTACTTTTTGCTTCCGGAATATATTTTATGTCAATGATGTAAAGGCTGTCACAAACAACATCGGAGCCAGAATTTACTCTTTCATAGTACGTTCCAGCTTTATCGTACGTTTTACCTTTAAATTGGTATTTTTCCCCTAAACAAAGACTTACGTTTACTCTTTGTGTTAAATCAGGGTAGTTTTCTAATCTAATTAGAATCAAGGAATCACAGCCGCCCTCTGCTGCTTTCGGTAAAGTAATGGCATATACACTGGGTACAGAATAAGTCAAATTACGATAAGTAAACGTTCTATTCGGGCATATCTTTACAAAAATTTCTCTGGTAAGTGGTGGGGCAAGGAGTAGTTCCAGTTCTATTATACTATCGCATCCAGCCTTATTTTGACCTGAAAGAATCTGTTTATACTTTCCGGGAATATTTAATTGTCTGTCAAAAAATGAAAAAGATTTTCCAGGACAGATGTATTCTGTAAGATAGGTGGTAGATATTTTTGCAATTTTCAGGGAAAGATTTATTATTGAATCACAACCATTTTTCGCCCCATTTTTTACAAGTTGGGTGTAGTTGCCTTCGGCATTAAAAGTTCTGCCACCGACTACGATGAAGGTTCCTTCACAAATCGTTATATCTAGGTTAGAACGAGATAGAGGTTTAACTGACAAATTTAATTCTACAAGACTATCACAACCTTGAGAAGTTTTTAATATCTGGGTAAAATTACCCGTAGCCGAATAGTTTGTGCCACCAACCGTATAGGATTCACCTTCACAAATTGTGGCGGAGATGGCCGATGATTTTTTGGGGAGAATATTTAAAATCAAGGTAGTAACACTATCACAACCCTGTGCAGATCCTCCTTTTAATATTTGAGTGTAGGTACCAGATTGATTTATATTTTTGCCATCAAAGAAATAACTTTCGCCAAAACACTTAGTTTGAGAAATCTGTGCCGTTTTTATTTTATTAACGGTAAAGTTTAAGTTTAAAATACTGTCACAGCCCCTTCCTGAAGCTTTAGGGATTAGCCGTTGATATATTCCGGTGGTATTAAACACTTCTCCATTCCAGGTATATGTACCACCTTCACAAACACTTAACGTACTATTTAATATACCATTTGGAATGATTTTCAAATTAATTTCGAGTAAGCTATCGCAACTATTTCCTGCTTTTTTACTTAATATTTGGTTGTATGTCCCTTCAAGATTATAGGTCTGCCCGTTTTCAGTGAGGGAAGAACCAGTACAAATCTCTTTTAAAATACTTCCTTTTTTTAACTCATTGACAACTAAAGTTAAATTGATAGTACTATCGCAGCCGTTGCCGGCACCTCCTTTAAGTACTCTTGTGTAAGAACCGGCTTTATTTAAATTAGATCCATTAAAATTAAAAAGTTGTCCTTCACAAATCGTCTCCGTTCTATTTTCTGTTTTAGGTTGATTTACGTTTAATGTAAGATTTATGGTAGAATCGCAACCATTTTTTGCACCTCCTAATAACTTAACTGTATAATTACCTGAACTTGTAAATGTTTGATTACCTGCTATATAAGATTCTCCAGCACATATAGTTTGACTTATAGAAGCTGTACTATTTGGTTTAACCGTAAGATTTAATTTTACTAAACTATCACAACCTCCCGCGGCGGCGCCAGGAAAATTCACTTCATATAAACCACTACTGGTATAATCTGTTCCATTTAAAGTATATTTCTGACCTGCACAAATGGTTTCACTTATATTTTTAACAACCTGAGAATTAATATTTAAACTCAGGTTAATAGTACTGTCACAACCCCCAACCGTTGCTCCAATGAGCGTTTCAGTGTAATTACCTGCGGTGTTCAAGGTTCTGCCAAAAAATGAGTAGGAGGTATTGGGACAAATATTAGCTGAAATATTGGTTACGAAAGATTGTAAAATCTGAATATTTAGATTAACTATGCTGTCACATCCGTTGCTTGCTCCATTTTTAATGATTTCTGTAAATTGTCCAGCGGTAGTATAAGTTTTTCCATTTATGGTGTAAGATTTTCCAGTACAAAGATTTATTTGTTGCGAGGAAGTTGCTTTAGGAAGAAAAGCGATAGCCTTTGACAGCGTTTGTGAACATCCTTTTAGGTCTTTTATCTGAACGGTATAATTTCCTGCATTAGCATCTGTCGTAGTTGGTATTTTCACCGCGGCACCATTTCCTGTAAAACCATTGGGACCACTCCAGGTATAGGAATCACCACCTGTTGCATTCAGAGCCAATTCATTACCGACACAAAGGGGTAAATTGGCCGTTAATGTGCCTTTAATAGAAAAAATAGTAAATTTTTGTGTTTTGATTACCCCATTACCACAAGGGTCTTTATATTCCCAGGTTCTGGTTATAATTTCAGGTTCTGATTTTCCATCGGAAAAATCAATTCCTGAAATACTCCCTGTACCATTACAATTGTCGGTCCAGGTTAATGTACTCATTGGAGGAATGGCTTCTTTGCAATTTAACGTTTGGTCAGCTCCAGGAAGAGTAAGGGTAGGTGGTATATTATCTTCAATTTTAATCGTTTGCTTATGAGTAATATCGTTGCCACAGCCATCTGTTGCGTCCCAGGTCCTGATAAGTTGGTAATTATTAGTGCAGGTTCCAGGCACTTTAACCTCAGTATATTTAACAGGTACTGTTAAACTACAGTTATCAGTAGCCGTTAAAATGTTAGGTATACTAACTTCCGAGCAAGCGGCTGCTGTGTCAGAAGGGGTGTAGTTCCATTTAGGCGCTACTTTATCGATTACGGATATTTTCTGTATTATATTACTTGTATTTCCACAAACATCGGTGGCTGTCCAGGTTTTTTCAAGGGTATAATTCTGGGGACAAGAACCAATGGTTTTATTTTCAGATTTAATGATATTAACTACACCACTGCAATTATCTGTAGCTATTGGTATAAACTCAACCACTGGATCAGTGCATGATAAGTTTAGGTCAACGGGGGTATTGGTAAATACAGGTTTTTCATTATCCTGCACAGTAATCGTTTGTGTTTTCTCTGTTTTATTTCCACATTTATCGAGGCTAGTCCATTTTCTTAACAGGACATAATTATTGACACAACTACCCAAAACTTTTGTTTCTAAAAAAGTTAAAGAAGGATTGTTGTCACAATTATCCGTTGTTGTCAGGGTCACGACAGGAGGAATATTAATGCAGTTAACAGTAACATCACTTGGAACGCCGATTATTACAGGAGCGATTAAATCGTTTACCGTTATGGTTTGTTCGTACGTTTTGCTGTTATTACATTTATCTGTGGCAACCCATTTTCTAATGATTTTATAATTTCCCAGACATCCTACATCGGTTGTTTCAGAAAATACTAGTGTTGGACTAATATCACAGTTATCATTAATCTGTGGATTAGTTACAGGTGGTACCAGGTCGCAGTTCACGGTAACAGAGGTTGGGGGATTTATAAAAGTAGGTGCCTCGGTATCTTGAAGGGTGATTTTCTGTATTTTTTCGTTAACATTCCCACAGGCATCAATAGCCTTCCATGTTCTGGTTATGACACCATTATTCGGGCAAGTTCCTGGTGAAACTACTTCTGCAAATGTTAATAGAGGAGTCAAATCGCATAAATCAGATACGGTAACGATTGGGTTTGTTGGAATAGCGTTGCAACTTACGGTGATATCGCCGGGAACCCCGTTAATTATGGGCGCTTCGGTGTCGGTTACCTCTATGGTCTGCGAAGCAAGTTGAGAATTTTTACAGGCATCTTCAGCGGTCCATGTTCTTATTAAATTGTATTTTCCGGGGCAAGAACCAGCTATTTTTTCTTCTTTAAAGGTTAACGTTGGCGTGGCATCGCATATATCCAACACTACGGGGGTTAGTACCGTAGGAATATTTGGACAACTTACTTTTACATTCGCAGGTACCCCAGAAAATACAGGAGCTGTTACATCCTGTACTTGAATAATTTGCTTAACCGTGGTGGCATTACCGCATTTATCAGTAGCCGTCCATTTTCTTTCAAGTTGATAATTTTGTGGGCAAGAGCCAGATATTTTGGTTTCAAGAAAGGTAACGATGGGACTTAAATCGCAATTATCAGTTGCTTTAGGATCTATTTTCAGTGGAATTTGATCACAATTAACTACTATATCAGTGGGAATATTGGAAAATGAGGGGGCGACATCATCTTTAAGGGATATTTTTTGAATATTTTTTGTCATATTACCGCATACATCTGTTACTTCCCAGGTTCTGGTAATGATTTCTGTAAATGGGCAAGTTCCTGCACCTTTTGTTTCTAAAAATTGAATGGGAGGCAGGCTAGCGCTACAATTATCTGTTGCTGTTACGGTTGGTAACGCAGGAATTTCGCCACAATTAATAATGGCATCATTGGGTATACCTGAAAAAACAGGAGGAATATTATCAATTACGGTAATCGTTTGTTTCCCGATATCCGTGTTGTTACATGCGTCTTTAATGGTCCAGGTTCTTTGTATTTTGTAGTTTCCAACACACAGAGGGTCAATTACTTCGCTAAATTGAATTGTAGGCGCGGCATCACATAAATCTATTCCCTGGAGGACCGGAGCGATTGGGATTTGATTACAATTTACAGAAATATCAACGGGTAAATTTATAAAGGAAGGCTTTACTTCATCTTTAATTGTTATGTTCTGTGTTTTAATGAGGGTGTTACCACATTGGTCTTTGGCAATCCAGGTTCGCTGGATAAGATAGGATTGAGGGCAACTGCCGGGTATTTGTATTTCACTGAAAGTTAATGTTGGGTTTGGATCACAAAGATCGGAAATGGTGGGGTTAGTTACTGGAGGGATTAAATTACAGCTACTACTCAGATCGGCAGGGAAATTAGAAAAAACGGGAGGTACATTGTCAATTACATTTATTTGTTGAGCAGCTGAAACTGAATTTCCACATTGGTCTGTTGCCTTCCATATTCTGAAAATAACATAATTACCAGCGCAGGTTCCTGCTACTATAGAATCTTTCTGTGTAACAGTTGGCGACATATCACAGTTATCGGTAGCAGTTATCACAGGGACGGCAGGTATGGCATTACAAGATACCTGGACGCTTGCAGGTACACCAACTAACTGCGGAGCTATTTCATCCTTTACCTGAATAATCTGTTTATGGCTATTTTTATTGCCACAGATATCTTGAATTTCCCAAGTTCTTTCAATGGTGAAATTTTGAGGGCAACTTCCAGGTATAGTTACTGTTGAAAATGTGATGGTCGGACTTGGGTCACAATTATCTGAATAGGCGGGGGTCCAGTTTGGGGGTGTGCTGTTGCAAGAAATAACCAGATTTGCAGGAGGATTAATAAATTGTGGAGGCGTATTATCCACAACGGTAATGATTTGTGTAGCCTCTCGCTCATTTCCACACACGTCTTTCGCTTTCCATTTTCTGGTGATGTTATAATTTCCCATACAGGCAATCCCCTTTTCCTCCGAAAAAGTAATGACAGGATTTGGATCACAATTATCGGTTGCCGTAGGATTTGTAACCGTTGGAATGGCATTACAGTTAACGGTTACATTTGGTGGCACACCAGCAAATTGGGGAGCCAAAGGGTCTGTAACAGTTATGGTTTGGACGAAATTGGTGGTATTTAAGCATAAATCAACAGCAGTCCAGGTTCTGCTTATGGTATAAAAGCCAGCACAACCTGGATTTTTTACGTCTGCATAGGTTATTTTTGGATTTGGATCACAGTTGTCTGTGGCAGTGGCTGTTGGATTTTGTGGAACGTTATCGCAACTCAACGATAAGGTTGACGGTAGATTTATAAATTGAGGAGGAGTATTATCTGAAAAATTTATCCTTTGAATGTATTCGTCATCATTTCCACAGGCATCTGTAGCTAACCAAGACCTTTTTACTTGAAAACTACCTAAGCAAAACCCTTTGATGGTATCTATGGTTAGGGTGAGTTTGGGCGCTACATCACAATTATCCTTAATAGACATTGCGGGTAGGGGAGGACTGTCACTGCAACTAACACTTAAATCACCTGGATTATTTAGAAAAACTGGACTAATTTCATCTTTAACCACAATTTTTTGTGTGATGGTCGTCTCATTTTGACAGGCATCTTTTACTTTCCATGTTCTGATTAAGCTAAAATTATTGGGACAGATACCCGGAATGGTATCTTCTTTAATGACCACATTTGGATTTAAATCGCAATTATCTGAAACATTCAAGGAAATCAAATTTGGCAGATTTTCACAAGAGACGGTGAGATCTGCCGGGGAATTAGCTATAACGGGAGCTTCTGTGTCGGAAACATTTATTTCCTGAATATGAATGGCGGTGTTGCCACATGAATCAGTGGCGGTCCAGGTTCTTTTTAAAATATAATTGCTTGGGCAAGACCCATTGATTTTTTGCTCCGTGTACTGAACTTGTACATTTACGGTGCAATTATCGGTTGCCGTTAAAATGGGCGCTGTGGGAATTGAACTGCATGCGGTGCTTATGGAATTTGGTAAATTATTAAATACTGGTTTTTCAT
>BJGN01000098.1 GCA_014190515.1 Bacteroidota bacterium | reverse complement strand
ATCTAATCTGGTTAAACGTTCTGTTGATATGCCTGCAATTTGGCTAAAAACAGGTGAGAGGAACGCTAAGGCTACCACTCCCAGGAGAATAATTTTTTTCATAAAAATAAGATTTAATAAAGGACTCTGAACCATATTGTTTCTTCAATATCTTTCATTTCAGCGAGCAGATTATCTGGATATTCTGTATCGACATCGGTGACAACGTATCCTAACGAATTGGTTGTCTTTAGCGATTGAGCTAAGATATTAATATGATGTGAGGCAAAAATCTGATTGATTCTTGCGAGCACATTGGGTACATTTTTGTGAATATGCAATAACCGGTGAGCATTTTTGACAGCGGGCACAAACAGATTTGGAAAATTGAGTGACCCCATGGTATTGCCAGAATTGAGGTATTCCGTAATTTTCTCTGGAATAAACCGGGCTCTATCCATTTCTGCTTCCAGGGTGTTGGCAGAAATACCATCAGAAAACAGGACCCTATCCATGGCTTTGATTTTATCTAACCAGGTTAAGGCGCTTGAAGAAAGCTTATCGGGATTCAGGTCGAGGGCACAACTAAAAGCAGTATTTTCGACCAGATGGTGATAAAGTGCTTCCAGTTTTACCGCTTCAATATTTCCACAATACAGCACTGCGGCCGATGGTTTCAATGCGTTGAAAAAGGATTTCCCGAAAAAATGTCTATTTTCAGGCAGCTCACTTACATGAATAGAGACAAAATCGACCTGCATTAGCAGACTATCCAACTGGCTACATTTTTTACTATTTCCCAGGGGAGATTTGTCGGCAATATCAAAAAACAGGACCTCCATGCCCAGATTTTCGGCTAAAACACCCAGTTGCGAACCTATTTTACCGTAACCCACGATACCCAGCTTTTTTCCTCTAATCTCATGTCCCATCTTTCCTTTAGCACCCCTGCTTAAGGCCAGCATATTTCCCAGGGTAAACTCGCCCACAGAACGCACATGACTGAAAGGCGCGTTAAAAACGGCCACGCCATGACTGGAGCAAGCATCCATATCGATTTTTGAGGCATCGGAACTAAAAACGCCGAGACTAATCAGCCGTTTTGTATTTTTCAAGAGATCCCTTGTTATTTTTTGACTGGAGGTAAGACCGAGGATATTCACCGTTTTTAATTTTCCTGCCAATTCCTGATCGTCCAAAGGTCTGTCAATAATTTCCACCTGATATCCCTCCTTTTCAAAAGCGAGGGCAGCTTCCTTGTTAACGCCCTCCAATAAAAGAACCTTAATTCTTGTTTTAGGGTAAGAAAGGCTTCTGGCCAGATTCAATTCGTACAAAATTTCATCGACGGTAGAGGCGAAATGGTCTGCCTCTTTCTTTACCTTTTCGCGCTCAACATTTTCAGTGAAGAGATAAAACTTATTAGCATAACCGGCCTTCCATATTTCGAGATCATTGGCACCATCCCCGATGACATAAACGTCACCATTCAGATGTAAATCTTTAATAACCAGTGATTTTCCCCCATTTCGCGAGAGCGGATTTTCTGTATCGAACCCAATAATATTTCCCTCCTCGTCATAAACGAAGGTATTGGCATATACGTTTTCGGGTAAAAGGCCGTAGGCTTCAATTACGGGGACAATAAACTCCTTGAAACCATTTGATACCACATAAACAGTGTCTTTAAGAGCTGACAGATGTTTTTGGTTCCGTTCAAAAGAAGGAGAGATTTGAGCTTTCAATCTTTCCGCCAGATGATGAATATCATCTTTATTGGCCTTTAGGAGGTCCAGCCTGAGGGTCAGGGATTCGCGGAAATCGAGTTCGCCATTCATGCCCCGGTTGGTAATTTCGTGAATAGCCTGAACGACGGCATCCTTTTTTGAGGAATGCGCCAGGACAATTTCAGCCAAGACATCTAATGCTTCCACCCGGGTGAAAGTACTATCGAAATCAATGATAAAGTAAGGATTCTTCTGCATGCTACAAAAATACAATCTTTTTTGAGGTGTAAAAAGAAAAAAGGCATGGCAGTTCATTTTAAGAACTACCATGCCTTTCAAATCATTTTACCAAAAATCGGTTAATTAATAACCAGGATTTTGCGGCTTAAGATTTGGATTATTCTGCATTTCCGGAATTGGAAGAGGCAGAAGAAGGTGTTTTTGCTGTAACTTTTGGTTAGAGCTCAGGTTAGTATGACCTACGAACTCATCGAAACCTTTGGTATTTTCATTGAACGCTTTACGTAAGCGAACCATATCAAACCAGGTAATTTGCTCATAGCAAAGCTCGTACCAACGCTCTTTCCAAACTAATTCTCTGAAAGAATTAGCATTTAGAGAAGCTAAGGCAGGCGTAGTCAATTTAGCACGGTCACGAATTCGTTTTACTGCATCATACGCTGCCTGTGTTGGACCACCAACTTCGTTTTGCGCTTCGGCGTAAGTAAGAAGTACTTCTGCATAACGGATTTGAGGAACATTTAAGTTATCATTTCTTGTTCCTGCAACACCGGCAGAACCGTTAGCTGTCTGGTTGAAGTGTTTAAACACATAAGGAGCACCCAATTCGAAAGGCGCACCATTTCCGTTAGTAAAATAGCTGGTATAGAAATAACCCTCCTGATTTTTAGCTCTTAAGTCACCTTCTTCGTAAGACTTATAAAAAGCAGAAGTAGGCACAGAACTACCTGTTCCACCAGGACCGTTGAAAGTAACTGGTTTGAAGTTAGGGAAGAAGTTACCCATAGGGTTACTTGCAACGGAATTATTATACTGCAACATAAACAAGTGCTCTAACTTATTTTCAGTACTTTCTCTGTGAACATCATAATAGCTGGTAAATAGATTAATCACATTTGGATTACTATTTGCGTAAGTAATCACCTCAAACGCTTTATCAGCGGCTAATTTATAGTGAGAAGCCCCTTTTCTTAAAGGAAATCCAGCCATAGTAAGATAAACATTGGCTAATTGAGCTTTTATCGCTGCCGTATTCACTCTACCTGAAACGTCCATCCAAGGTAATCCTGAGGCTTCAGCAGCTACTAAATCATCTACGATTAATTTATACACACTTTCAACCGAAGCACGGGAAGGATAAAAATCATCGGATGAAGCAGTTTGAGGCTTAGTAATCAAAGGAATATCACCCCATAAGCGCACGGCGGTAAAGTAAGCAGAGGCACGAAGGAATTGAGCCTCGCCTAAAATACGTTTTTTCTGAGCGGCATCCATAGGTGTGATAGCCGGAACTTTCTCCAAAACCTGATTAGCCTGAGCGATTACTCTGTACAAGCCAATGTAGTAGTTACGGATGTGTATAGTATTTCCATCGTGAACCAGACCATAAAGGTTATTCAAATCAGAATTCTGGGCTGTTTCCGTTGTAGAGGTACCAGTTAAAGCTTCCAGTAACTGCCAATTTGTAGAGAAGATACCCGCACCATTCCCCATAAATCGAAGATCCGCATAAACAGAAGCGATAGCTGCTTCCGCATGATCGGGGATCGTGTAGAAACTTTCCGGCGTAAGGGCTGAAGGAGCTACCTCGGTTAAAAACTCGGTACATCCCATTTGTACAACGACAAACAGGAGTAACCAGAACCGTTTAGCTGCACTTGATATATTTTTTATTTTCATGACTTTCAAAAATTTTAAGATATCTAATTTAGAATGCAACCTGAGCACCAATTAATAATACAGTTGGCTTCGGATAATTGTGCCAGATCATACCTTGAGAAAAGGCACTGTTTCCACCACCTTGATTGGTAGGCGTAACCTCAGGATCGCCGATAATCTTATCTGAAACAATCAGGAAGAAGTTCTGTGCAGAAGCATAAACACGTAATTTGCTCAAACGCAATTTACTTAATGTTTCAGCCGGGAAGTTATAACCCAGCAATAAATTTCTTCCTCTGAGGAAAGAACCGTCCTTAATCCACCAGCTATCTACGTTAGTAACATATCCAGCTCTGGTATCGCGAACTTCTGCAATCATTGTATTTTGATTGGTTGGCGTCCATGCATTTAAGACAGAACTGTAGCTATTTGCCAAAGCCTGACGGTCTTCACTTGGGTGAAGGTTCATCAACATGACATCATTTCCGTAGCTATATTGCAAATCGAGTGTTAAGTCCAGATTTCCAAAACGAAAGGTATTAGAAAGCGTACCCCAGAAATCAGGGCTACCATTTCCAATGATACTGCGATCTGCGTCGGTAATGGCGAAATCACCATTAACATCTTTATACTTAATGTCACCTGGAAGGATAGTCAAACCATTACGATAGGAAGTGAATTTAGCAGCTTGAGCTCTTTCAGCTTCGCTCCAGATACCTAAACGGGTGAGTCCCCAGAAAGAACCTACTGGTTCGCCAATACGAATAATATTCGTTGGATTAGTAAAGTTAGGTCCACCTACGTTGAATATATCAGATGGCGTAGCCAAAGACAACACTTTATTTCTATTGGCTGATATATTAAAGAAAGAAGTCCACTGGAATTTACCTCTGTCAGCAATCGTTGCATTCAATGAGAATTCCAATCCCTGATTTTCCATAGATCCTACGTTTCTTCTAATGGTTGTGTAACCACTGGTAGAAGGAACGGGAGCATCAAGAAGCATATCGGTAGTTAAACGATAGTAGTAGTCAAGTTCAATGTTTAAGCGATTATTGAACAAACCAAGTTCAACACCTATATCTGTTTGGGCTGTTTTCTCCCATTGTAAGTTGGGGTTAGCCAAACGGGAAATACCTGTACCTGAAACACGGGTATCGCCAATAACGGTGGCATAGTTCGACGACAACAAAGAAAGAGAAGAGTAAGCAGGAATCTCAGAGTTACCAGTCAGACCGTAGCTGGTTCTCAATTTCAAATTAGAAATAACAGAATTTCCTTTTAAGAAATCTTCTTCAGAAACTCTCCAAGCTAAGGCACCTGAAGGGAAGAAGGCGAATTTCTCATTGGCACCGAATTTTGACGAACCGTCACTTCTACCCGTAACCGTAACAAGATATTTATTTTTCAAACTGTAGTTAACCCTTCCAAAATAAGAGTTGAAGGCAAAACTACCTGCGTCAGAACCAGCTGAATTGATAACAGCTGCAGCACCAAGGTTATTAAATCCAAAATAATCGGTTGCAAAAGTTCTTACGCTACCAGAAATACCAAAGATATCTGTCTGCTGCCAGGAAACTCCTAATAATGCATTGATATTGTGAATCTTATTGATTGACTTATTGTAAGTCAAATAATTTTCCAGCGACCAGAAAGTTTCTTTTCTATTAGAAGCCGAGGCTTCTCCTCTATTCGCAATAGCCAATGTTCTGGTTTGTGAAACATTGTTTTCCTGTGTTTGAATATTAACACCTGAAACAGATTTGAATTCAAGGCCTTCTGCCAGTTTAATATTGGCATAGAAACTACCGAGGGTTGTTTGGGTATTCAAAATGAATTGACGACCCATCAAACGGTGAACAGAGCTAAAAGTACCTTCGGCGAAAGGAAAATCTCTGTTGTTGGCATAAGTACCGTCCTCATAAGTTACTGGAAGGAAAGGGAAATCTTCAACTATCTGACGGCTTACCGCATCATTCACGTCGGAAAGTCTTTCAGACTGATTGTTATAAGATAAAGTACCTCCTACTTTCAACCAGGGTTTAATCTGATCATCGATAGTAAAACGACCAGAGTAACGCTTCATGTAAGTCGTCTTTATTAAACCCTGATCATCGCGGTAACCCATTCCGAAAGAATATTGCGTGCGTTCATTACCGCCATTGAAACCTAATTGGTGATTTTGAGATAATTTTGCCTGTGTTGATTCCTTAAACCAATCGGTGTCGAACTTAGGACTTCCATCAGCATTCCATACCCGAGGATCGATACGACGAAGTTTTGGATTCAAATAAGCCCATCTGCCTGCTTTCCAACCAGCCGGATCATATTTTTCCATATTCCTCCAGGCTAAATCCTCTACGGCAATATATTCAGCTGAATTCAACACTTCTGGTTTATTAGGTCCCGTCGTGTTGACACTCATGTCTACATTGTAAGTAACCGTTCCTTCACCAGCCTTACCTTTTCTGGTAGTAATGAGGATAACACCATTGGCACCTCTTGCACCATAAATGGCTGTAGAAGAAGCATCTTTCAAAACTTCAACAGAAACGATATCACTTGGATTGATATAATCAATCGCATTAGTAAATTGATTCTGTGTATTTTGTGGTAACATAACTCCGTCCACCACATAAAGGGGGTTATTGGAAGAGTTGATAGAACTAAAACCACGAACACGTACAGTAGTACGACCACCTGGACGACCAGAGTTGTTGTTCACCTGTACACCCGCCATTCTACCGGCAAGCGCCTGGTTTAAAGAAGGGCTTGGACGCTCTAGAAGGTCATTTTCTTTAACGGAACTTACCGAACCTGTTAAGTCCGATTTTCTCTGTGTTCCGTAACCGATAACGACTACTTCAGAGAGTACTTTTGAATCGGGAGATAAAGTTACGTTAATAACGGTTTGGTTATTAACAACTACATCTTTCGGTTCGTAACCGAGATAGGTAAACGTCAAAACGCTATTTGGGCCAGCTACCTCAATGCTGTACATACCGTCCAGATCAGTGGTAGTACCCTTTGACGTTTCCTTAACAATAATGTTAACACCGATAAGGGCTTCTCCCTTCTCGTCTGTAACCTTTCCCTTTACGGTTTGACCTATTGCTGTGGTCATCCAACCCAGGGATAACAAACAAGCAACCAGTACAGCCGTCATTTTAGGGTGACTTTTTGTTTGCATAAATACAATCGTTTTTAGGTATTTATAAAATATTTTATCTACCAAGATAACTATAATTATTTATTAAATGAGAAATATCATTGTTATTTATTCATTAAACAAACATAAAGTAAAAAAGTGCCTGAAAATAGTAATACTTTCAAGCACTTAGCGGTTAAAAAAATGAAATATTTTTAGCCTGGGTATTTCCATGGGGCCCGATACTCCCTTTCTAACCCCCGATTGGCCTCTTTATCGTTAACGATGAGATCCTTTTCATGATTCCATTCGATAGAACGACCAAGTTTTGCTGAAAGATTTCCCAATAATGACATGTTTGTGGCATGTCTTCCATGAGCAACATCGGCATGTGGTCTTTTTCCAGTGGGGATGCATTCCAGGAAATCCTTCCAAACCAGATTGATATTTTGCTGGTCGGGATCATTCAATTGTGCTGCTTCTCTGAGTATTTCCTTTTTACTATCATTGGGATAAAAAGTCCAGCCTTTTAACCAACCAAGATGTAAAACACCTTCCGATCCATAAAAATAAACGCCTACATTTTCCCCTTGTCTTTCAGGATGATTACTTAAAAGGGTATGTTCCCAGGAAAGGATAAAGGATTCGAATTCATAGACAACCGTTTGTTCTTCAGGCGCATTAGCCAATGAAAGCCGAATATCAGATTTTTCAACGGAATAAATCTTCTTTGGCATTATTTCATCTGTCCACCAAAGAATCTGGTCAAACCAATGCGGGCCCCAATCGCCTAAGTTACCATTGGCAAACTGCATATAGTGTCTGAATCCTCTGGGATGAATACCGGGATTATAGTTAACCATGGGCGCCGGACCGCACCAGAAATTCCAATCCAACCCCTTTGGTGGCGCCATTTCCTCTTCCTTTTTACCCAGCCCCTGATTGTAATGTACAAAAGCCTTGACTTTATAAATTTTACCTGCTTTTCCTGACTTTAAAAATTCCTGTGCGCTTACATTATGTGGGGAATATCGCCTGTGAAAATCGACGATACAGACCCTTTGATTATCCCTGGCTGCTTTTTCTATAGCAGTGCCCTCTTTTACCGTATGAGAAATAGGTTTTTCCAGAAAAACGTGCGCACCATTTTTCATTGCCTCAATAGCTATTAAAGCATGCCAGTGATCGGGAGTTGCATTAATAACAATATCTGGTTTCTCTTTTTGAATACATTCCCTAAAGTCGTGATAAGTTTTAGGTCTGTCATTAGTCAGTTTATCAACCTCTGCTTTACATTTAGTCAATTGATTATCGTCCACATCACAGAGGGCGGCCACTTCAATTTGACCTGTCCTGATACCCTCCCTAAGAATATTCAATCCCCACCAACCACTACCAATGAGCACGGTTTTATACTTAGACGGTTTAAAGGGAATGAGATAAGGCTGGGCGAAAACAGCAGCACTGGCCAAGCTGGCTTGTTGTAAAAATACGCGTCTTTTCATACGGGTAAGAGATTTTTAGATAAACGGACATACAATACGAAGGTTAATTTAATCATTTTGAAATACATTTCAAAATATCAGGCTTAAAAAGTCTATTTTAAATAAGGATTGGCAAAAAACACAAACTTATGTTCCGATTATGTGTAAAAAAACACATAATTGGAACTATTTATTGGAAATGCGTTAAAAAGCGGTACCTTTATCCTATAATAAAATCTTGAAATATGTTCTTTGAAAGAAAACTGTATCCTGAACTATTACAATGGAAAATCGGGAAATACAGAAAACCCCTTATTCTTCAAGGAGCCAGACAAACGGGTAAAACCTCATTAATTAAACATTTTGGAGCCACTCAATTTCTCGAAACAGCCTACTTCAATTTTGAAGAAAGACCAGAACTGGGACAAATTTTCAAGGACACCAAACAAGTAGATAGAATACTGCATAATTTATCCATCATTTATGGAAAAAAAATAGATGGTAGCACGATGTTAATCGTGTTCGATGAGATACAAGCCTGTGAGGAAGCCTTGAACGCTTTAAAGTATTTCAGTGAAAATGCCCCTGAGTATGCCATTATTGCGGCAGGGTCATTGTTAGGTATTAGTCTGGGTTCCCATAAATCTTTTCCTGTCGGCAAAGTTGAATTTTTACAATTAAACCCTTTGACCTTTTCTGAATATTTGAAGTCTAAAAATCTGTCTTTATGGAATTATGCTCAAACAACAACAGAAAGTTTTGACGCATTATTACCAGGTTTTTTTGTTGAATTTATTGATCACTTTAAAACTTATATGATTTGTGGGGGAATGCCTGAACCGGCGTTGCGTATGGTAGAGACTATGGATATTTACGAAGTGGAGAAAAGTATGAACCAGATACTGGGTGCTTATGCTTTAGATTTTTCAAAACATGCAGAAAAGACGGAGGCGCTCCGTATCAGGTATGTATGGGAAGCTATTCCAGCTCAACTGGCAAAGGAAAATAAAAAATTCATTTATCAAACCATCAGGCAAGGTGCCAGGGCCAGGGAATTTGAAATGGCCATTGAGTGGTTGGAACAAGCCGGATTGATACACCGGATTCTTCTTTGCAAGAAACCTTCTTTTCCTCTATCGTTTTACAGCGACCTTTCCGCATTTAAAATTTATATGCTTGATGTTGGTTTATTGCGCATTCAAACAAGGCTTGATCCAATTATTTTTAGAGAAGGACATCGACTTTTTACTGAATTTAAAGGCGCATTATCTGAAAATTATATTTTACAAAGTTTGACAGCTCAATTTGACGGATTGATAAGTTATTGGGCGTCTAATGGAAAAGCAGAAGTAGATTTTTTACTACAGTATAAAGACATGATTATTCCGATAGAGGTAAAATCGAGCGACAATGTCACAAGTAAGAGTCTTTCTGTTTATACTAAAGAGTACTCCCCTCGCCTAAGGATTCGGTTTTCGCTTAAAAATCTGGAATTTAGCACGGACGGGCTACTTAACATTCCTATTTTCCTGGCTGACCACACGAGGACATTCATTGATGCAATAATAAAAAAAGGCCTCTGATAAAACCAGAGACCTTTTAAGTTGGCGGTCCGGACGGGACTCGAACCCGCGACCCCATGCGTGACAGGCATGTATTCTAACCAACTGAACTACCGAACCATTTGGGTTTTTTGAAGCAAAACCCCAGCTTTATATATTGGAAGCCGACTTAAAGAAACCTCAGTTTCCAGCGACTCAACGTTACCGCCTCATAATGAAGCAGTAGCGGTCCGGACGGGACTCGAACCCGCGACCCCATGCGTGACAGGCATGTATTCTAACCAACTGAACTACCAAACCAATATCATAATGCCTTTGCATTAAGAGATTGCAAAAATAGGTTCATTTATCGAAATTATCAATACTTATGAGAAAAAAAGAAAAAAAAAATCTTAAAACGAAAGTAGTTAACATGATTTACTAATTTTGTGCTGCCTTAGTGCGCTAAAATTCTTGTTCATTACTAAATCCATCTCCTATGATTTTCTTAGAATTTGAAAAACCTTTAGCCTCTCTTTACGAGCAATTGGAAAAACTAAAAGAAATTGGAGAAGCGGGTGACATTGACGTTAGTTCTCAGATCAGTGTATTCGAGGAAAAGATTTCCGAAAAACGGAAAGAGATATATAGTAATTTAAGTGGTTGGGAGAGAGTACAACTTTCCAGACACCCGGAGCGACCTTACACTTTATTTTATACTAATAAAATGTGTGACCGGTTTATTGAACTGCATGGTGACCGCCATTTTCAGGACGACAAAGCCATTGTGGGTGGTTTAGCTACCTTTAATGGACAAACCGTTGTTATAATTGGTCATCAAAAAGGTATAAACACCAAAATGCGTCAATACCGGAACTTTGGGATGGCGAATCCGGAGGGTTACAGGAAAGCGTTAAGATTAATGAAACTGGCAGAGCGATTTAATTTTCCCGTTATCACTTTAATTGACACGCCGGGTGCTTTTCCAGGCATTGAAGCTGAAGAAAGAGGTCAGGCGGAGGCCATTGCAAGGAATCTTTTCGAAATGGCACAACTTCGCGTACCTATTATATGTGTCATCATTGGCGAAGGTGCTTCCGGTGGAGCCATAGGCATAGGCTTGGGTGACCGTGTCTTTATGTTGGAAAATACATGGTATTCTGTTATTTCGCCTGAATCATGCTCCTCTATTCTTTGGAGAAGCTGGGATTATAAGGAACGCGCCGCAGAAGCTCTTAAATTAACAGCAGACAATATGTTTTCCGCGGGTTTGATAGATGGCATTATCAAAGAACCCATAGGTGGCGCG
>BJGN01000097.1 GCA_014190515.1 Bacteroidota bacterium | reverse complement strand
TAAAAATGATGCTAATACTGTAGCACCCGTTATCCAAAACGCAGACGAATTCAATAATCTGCGTAATCCAATAATCCTTAAAATCCGTGATTCAAAACGATAATACAGGTCACCAATTTCTTTTACAGAGGGCTATCAATACATTACTAATCCTCCATTAAATCAGGGGGAAGTACTTTTTTGGCCAACTGCCTGTTGTAATCCTTTTCGTTTTTGTGTATTTGCTGGGATGATCTTGGACCATGTTCCCCAGTTTGTACCGCTTTTGAAATAGGATTCCCTTTTTTTACTTTAGCTTTTTTCATTACCTAAGTTCATTCATCAAAATTTTAGGAAATGATGTTTTTAAATCGGGGTCTTCTAGGCGTAATATCGCCTAATCTTTCCTTTTTATTTTTTTCGTAATCAGAATAATTTCCTTCAAAGAAAACGACATTAGCTTCATCTTCAAAAGACAAGATATGCGTGGCCAAACGGTCAATGAACCATCTGTCGTGAGAAATCACTAATACACAGCCAGCGAAATCTTCCAATGCGTCTTCAAGCGCTCTCAAGGTATTGATATCGATATCATTGGTAGGCTCATCTAAAAGAAGGACATTTCCTCCCTCTCTCAGGGTAATGGCCAAATGAACCCTATTGCGTTCTCCGCCCGATAAAATACCTAATTTCTTTTGCTGATCATTTCCGGCAAAGTTGAATTTACTTAGATAAGCACGGGCATTTACGCTGGCTTTCCCTATGGTAATCAAATCATTACCCTGTGAAACTACCTCGTAAACCGTTTTTTGAGCATCCTGAAGTTCCTCATGCCCCTGGTCAACATAACTGGTTTGAACGGTGTCGCCAATAATAATTTCGCCCGAATCGGGTTTTTCGACGCCCATAATCATTTTAAACAGGGTACTTTTTCCAACGCCATTGGGTCCGATGACACCTACAATGGCATTTTTGGGTATTGAAAGGGACAGATTTTCAAATAATACCCTATCGCCAAAAGATTTGGTGATATTCTCCAGATCAATTACTTTATCACCCAAACGGGCACCCGTTGGAATAAATAGTTCTAGTTTTGCCTCTTTATCTTTTAATTCTTCAGAAGCTAATTTATCGTAAGCATTTAAACGAGCCTTGCCTTTTGCCTGACGAGCTTTTGGGGCCAGCTTTATCCATTCTAACTCTCGTTCTAACGTTCTTCTTCTTTTAGATTCAGATTTTTCCTCCTGCTCTAATCGTTTCGATTTTTGGTCTAACCAAGAGGAATAATTTCCTTGCCAGGGAATGCCCTCGCCTCTATCCAGTTCCAGAATCCATCCTGCCACATTGTCCAGAAAATAGCGGTCGTGCGTAACGGCAATAACGGTTCCAGGGAAGTTTTGTAAAAATTGTTCTAACCAATGAACAGATTCAGCGTCGAGGTGATTCGTAGGTTCATCTAACAATAGAATATCCGGATTGCTAAGCAATAAACGGCAAAGAGCCACCCTGCGTCTTTCACCACCGGACAATACCTTGATGGGAACATTTCCCTCTGGACAACGAAGTGCTTCCATCGCCGTTTCCAAACGGTAATCAAGTTCCCAGGCATTATTGCTTTCCAGTTTATCCATTAATTCGCCTTGCTTATCTATGAGTTTCATCATTTCGTCACCGTCGAGCGGTTCAGATAACTTCAGATTTATGTCCTCATATTCGCGAAGCATATTAATCAGCGACTGAACGGCTTCCTCCACAATTTCGCGAACCGTTTTAGTTTCATCTAAAACAGGTTCCTGCGCCAGATAACCAATTTTATAAGTTCCGTCAAATTGAATTTTTCCCTGATAATTCTGGTCTAATCCTGCAATAATTTTTAGCAATGTTGATTTTCCCGAACCGTTTAAACCGAGAACGCCAATTTTTGCACCATAAAAAAAGGATAACCAAATATTTTTAAGTACTTGTTTCTGAGGTGGAAAGGTCTTTGTAACCCCCTCCATAGAAAAAATTATTTTTTCGCCTGCCATTGTAAATTTATTTTACACAAATATAAATAAAATTAACCTCTTCCTAAAGGTCCTTTAACCATATCGAATATACCAATGATAAATTCGCAGTTGAACCAGGATTCAAATAACGGAAAATCATTTATAGGTGGATAGTCCTTTTCATCTAACGGCGTTTGTGCCAATAAGTGACTAAACAAGGACTTATAGTTCGATTTTGTCCATTCGTCTTCCTCTAACGGACTATCCATTTCAGGAACGAGATAGATGGTAGGTTCCCAATCGTCGGGCTGTAAAGCGTCGGTTTCATTGAATCCCTTCGATTTTAAAAAAGTAAAAAATACGTCTGTTGGTTTAACCAATAAAATACCTCTGTTTACTTCAGGATATTCAGGAACGGGTACATTCATCATTTTATATTTAAATATTTTCCTTCAATAGGCATACGTCTTCCCATGCCAAATGCTTTGGGTGAAATGCGTAAAACGGGCGCTGTCTGATGCCTTTTGAACTCGTTGATATTGACTAATCTTAAAATTCTGGAAACTAAAGCAGCATCAAATCCTGCTGAAATTATTTCATTAGGTCCCTGATTTTTTTCGATATATAAATAAAGAATTTTGTCTAACACGGCATAATCCGGTAAACTGTCCGCATCTTTTTGATTTGGACGCAATTCTGCACTCGGTGGTTTGGTCAAAGTATTTATGGGTATAACGACCTCATCTTTATTCATATAGGCTGCTAATTCATAAACTTCCGTTTTATATACATCGCCAATTACGGAAAGTCCGCCGCACATGTCACCATATAAAGTACCATAACCCACCGCCATTTCACTTTTATTGCTGGTATTAAGCAATATGGGACCAAATTTATTGGAAAATGCCATCAACAAAGTTCCCCGAATTCTGGCTTGTAAATTCTCTTCTGCCAATCCAAAAGGTAAATCCTTGAAATGCGGAGCTAAATTTTTCAACCAACTGTCATACAATTCGTTAATAGGAAAAATGGTATAGGAAATGCCCAGATTTTCAGCTAAAATTCGTGCATCTTCTATGGAATGATCAGACGAAAATTCGGAGGGCATTAGGAGCACAGACACATTTTCTTTCCCTAAAGCGCGTGTCGCCAATACAGCTGTTACTGCAGAATCTATGCCTCCGGAGAGACCAAGAATGGCTTTAGATAAGCCCAGTTTGCTAAAATAATCCTTCAATCCTAGTATTAAAGCATCGTGAATTAACGGATATTTGTCCTTTGAAATTTCCTTATTTTCCTTATTTGCCTTTACCTCGTCTAAAGAATAGGTCCGGATGCAGGTTTCAAAAAATGGTAATTCATCGAAAATTTTTCCATTTTGTGAAAAAACGAGAGAGCCTCCATCAAAAATTAATTCCGTTTGGGCACCCACCTGATTCACATAAAAAAGGGGTAATTGATAACGCAAAACATTGGTTCGCAATACATGAATTCTTTCTGGTGCATGATCATAAGCGAAAGGAGAGGCCGACAGATTGATCATCAAGTCAGGCTTTTCCTTCATTAATTCATCCATCGGACAAATCGTATATAAAGGATTTTCATTGCCCACATTCCACATATCTTCACAAATGGTCAGGGCAATGCGAACCCCTTTATACATGAAAGTAGAAAAATAATCAGCGGGTTGAAAATACCTGTATTCGTCGAACACATCATACGTTGGTAACAGCGCTTTGTGTTGAATAAAAGAAATGTTGCCATTTTCCAGAAAATAGCCTGAATTATATAAATCTTTTCCTTCAGGGACTGGATTTCGGGTAGGGGAACCGAGTAAAATGCCAATGTCGATAGCACATTTTGCCAATTCCTGAACGCATTCGTCCGCTTTATGAATAAAATCGGCAAAGTTTAAAAAATCTCTGGGTGGGTATCCACAAGTGGCCAATTCGGCAAAGCAAATGAGGTCACTCCCTTCATTTTTAGCTATTTCCACCGCATTTTTCATTTTTTCCAGATTTCCTGAAAAATCTCCAACGTGGTAATTTAATTGCGCAATCGTTATTTTCATAAAATTTATTTCAGGACAAAAATACATTTACTTAGGTCAGAATAAAAACCAATTTGTGCAGCGTCGATAATTTGCTTATTTTTACCGCTCAAGAACAAAAAATTATGAGTGATTTTGTGGTATCGGCGAGGAAGTATAGACCAGCTCTGTTTACAGATGTCGTTGGACAAGAGCATGTTACCCTTACTTTGAAAAATGCGCTGCGCAGTAATCATCTGGCTCATGCTTTTTTGTTTTGTGGTCCAAGAGGCGTTGGAAAAACGACTTGTGCCCGTATTTTGGCAAAAGTTATCAATTGTCAGCAACCAACGGCAGACCATGAGCCCTGTCTCGTGTGTTCTTCCTGTCGTTCCTTTAGTGATAATGCCTCTTTTAATATTACAGAATTAGATGCCGCGTCGAACAATACCGTCGAGCATATTCGAAGTTTAATAGATCAGGTTCGTTTTCAACCTCAGCAAGGTAAGTATAAAGTTTTTATTATTGATGAGGTGCACATGCTTTCTCCTTCCGCCTTCAATGCGTTTTTGAAAACGCTGGAGGAACCCCCGGCTCATGCTATTTTTATATTGGCCACAACGGAGAAGCATAAAATTTTGCCTACTATCATTTCCCGTTGTCAGATCTATGAATTTAAACGAATTCAGCCTATTTCTATCGTTCCTCACCTTAAAGCCATTTGTCTGAAGGAATCGATTACCGCCGATGAGGAGGCGTTGCATATTATAGCCCAAAAGGCCGATGGTGCCTTGCGTGATGCCCTTTCTATTTTCGATAGAATGGTTGCTTTCTCGGGGAATGAAATCAAATATGCCGATGTTATTGAAAATCTTAATGTCCTCGATTATGATTACTTTTTTAAAATGATCGATTATTTTTTAGCCGAGGATAGCCTTAATATTTTACTTCTTTTTGACGAAATTTTGAAAAAAGGATTCGACGAAGACTTGTTTATCAACGGATTAGCTGCCCATGCGAGAAATGTTTTAGTTAGCAAAGACGTGCTGACACTGCCTCTGCTGGAAGTAACAGGTACGCTGAGAGATCGATATAGACATCAGGCAGCTTTGGCATCGTCTGGTTTTTTACTCACCATTTTAAATTTGGCAAATGAATGTGATTTAAATGCTAAAATGGCAAAAAACAAGAGGCTTCATGTCGAAATTTCTTTGCTGAAAATGGCTCACCTGAATCGCATTTTAACCCTTCCTTCAGATAGTACAGCTTTAGCCGAAGAAAAAAAAAAGCCTGAACCCGTCTTAAATATTGAAGCGGCTGAAAAAGTAAAAACTCCGGTTATTTCTCCCATTCTGCCTGTAAAAAAAGTCGTTGTCGAACCGTCGGCGAATGATTCTTTACTCAGTAAATTGATGAATGAAATCAAGGAGGAAGAGAAAAAAGAGGTCGATAAAGTAGCCGTTCCTTTAAATCAGGATTCACTAAGTGCTTTTTGGGAGGATTATGTGACAAATATCCAACAGGATTCAACAAGGAACCTTCTGAAAATGGTGTCATTACAATGGGAACCTGAGTGTACTATAAAAGCTATTGCTTCAACGGGTCTGCAGGAAAGTGCCATAAAACAGGAGAAATCAATGATGGATAAAATGAGAGCTCATTTTCAAAGAGCTGACCTGGCCTTTCAAGTATTATTAATTAAAAATGAAGTAAGCGAAGTGCCCGCTGTGTCTAATAAACCTCCCACTTCACGAGAATTACTGTCTCGTTTTCATGCAGTTAATCCAGATATAAAAGAATTTGCCGAGCGCCTCTCTCTCCGTTTAGAGGAGGATTAATTTCCCCGTATTATGTCTATTACCGATGGTCAATCTTATTTTGATGCCGTTTTTCTACAGCTGATTAAGCAGCTAAATATATCTCAAAAAGAGGCTGTCTCTACTTTGGATGGCCCAACTTTAGTGCTCGCTGGGCCGGGAACAGGTAAAACCCAGCTGATTGCTGCCAAGGTTGGTAAAATATTAATGGATTCAGACACACTTCCTCGCAATATTCTTTGCCTTACTTTTACCGATGCAGGGGTGAATGCTTTGCGAAATAGATTGGTTCAATATATTGGTCCTGAAGGACATAAAGTTCAAGTGTTAACCTTTCACGCCTTTTGTAACCAGATTATCCAACAAAATAGATATCATTTTGGTCAAAATAATCTTGAACCCATTTCTGATTTGGAAAGGATTGATATTATTAGAATGATTTTGGATGAATTACCCTGGGATAATCCACTTAAAAAAGGGTATGCCAATGCCCATCAATTTGAACGGGAATGGCAGTCGCTCATTCAATGGATGAAAAAAGAAAATTATAAGGCGGCCGATTTGATAGAAAAAATAGATGAGTATTGTTATCAAATGCCTTCTCTGCCCGAATTTAAGTACAAGCGTAAACAAGGCACCTTTAATGTCGGTGATCTAAAGGAAGGTTTATACCAGGATTTTTTACAAAAATATGCACGATTAAGGGAAGCCGTTCGTCTGTTTGATGTTTATGAACAAGAAAAAAACCTTAGACACAGGTATGATTATGAAGATATGATTCTCTGGGTTTTAAAAGCATTTCAAGACAAACCTTATTTTTTAAGTCTCTATCAGGAACAGTTTTTATATGTTTTACTCGACGAATTCCAAGACACTAATGGGGCGCAATTTGCATTGGTTCAGACTCTTTTAAATTATTGGGATACCCCCAATTTATTCATTGTTGGCGATGAAGATCAATCTATTTATGAATTTCAAGGCGCAAGAATTAAGCATTTACAAGATGTTAAGGATAAATATGGCGACGACTTACATTTGGTTCAACTTAAGGAAAATTATCGCTCTACCCAAGGTATTTTAAATGCTGCTTTTGCCTTTATTCAGAGAAATACCCTTACCTCTTCATTGAAAAATCAGGGAAATGTTTCTCCGCAACCGCTAATTGCAGCTTCTGCTTTGAGACAAATCGATTCGACACCTATTGTGGTAGAATATGGAAGTATTTTTCAGGAGGAAGCGGATTTAGTACAGTCGTTAAAGGATTTATTCAAAAAGGGCGTTAATCCAGGTCAGGTAGCCATCATTTTTAGAAATAACAGACAGGGAGATCAATTGGTAAGGCTTTTTGAAAAGAATAGTATTCCTTATCATACCAGCAGGCCCATCAATATTTTACATAGCCCTATCGTCTTTAAAATACGGCGGATAATTCAATATTTAATTCAGGAATGGAAGGAAACAGATCGGGGAGAATCGGAGTTTTTACCTCTGTTGTACCATGCTCACTGGGAAATAAGTATGTCTGATATTGGAAAGTTAAATAAGATTAAAGTAACATCTGATCTTTCCTGGCATCAAATAATGACAGATGAAACCATTTGGGCGTCTATTGGGATTGAAAATAGTCAGCCTGTAAAAAGGGCATATCGTTTTTTTCAAGATGCTTTAAAACAAGGGCTTAATAAAGCCTTGCCTGCTTTTTTAGAATATATTATCAATAAAAGTGGACTCCTAAAAGCGACATTAAAACAAAAGGATAGTATTCTTCAGGTGCAAATTTTGAATACGCTGGTGAATTTTTGTGAAAAATCAGTGGAAAGGGAACCGAATATTTCTGTGATTGACTGGATGTTGATGATGGATCGTATGCAAGATAACCATTTAGCCATTTCTTTGGAAATGCCTCAGGTTTCCAACGAAAGCGTTCATCTTTTAACTGCGCACAGAGCGAAAGGACTCGAATTTGAGTACGTGTTTATGTACGACTGTGTCCAATCGGAATGGGAGGGAAAATCGAATAATACTGGCGTCTTTTCTTTTCCACCTACCCTGAAAATGGAGCCGGAAACCGACGAATTGGAAGCGTCGCGTCGTTTATTCTATGTCGCAATGACGCGTGCATCTCAATTTTTGCAAATTGGTTTTGGAAAGGAAAATACAGTGGGAAAGCCAAGAATGCCTACCCTTTTTATTTCGGAATTACTGGAAGATAAATTAGTGCATTTTGAACAAAGAACGGTTCAGGACGAATTCCTTGAACAAATGCAGGTAAATAGGCTGAAACCAACCGTTCTTCCACCTTCTTTCAGGCCCGATAAGGCTTTTATTGAACATACCCTGGATTCTTTTGCCCTCACCGTATCTAGTTTGAATAGATATCTTGATTGCCCTCTTTCCTTTTTTTATAGAGATATTCTGGGTATTCAGACCAGTAAAAATCCTTCCTCCGCTTTTGGAACGGCTATTCATGAGGCTATTTCGGACTGGACTTCTGGTCTGAAATTTTCAAAAGATAAAAATAAAGAGGCCAAAAAATTACATGACCTTTTTGAAAAAAAACTGAAAAAATCTATTTCCTGGTTTTCAAATAGTGCTTGGGAAGGCTATTTAATGAGAGGTAAAGCTTGTTTATCCGATTTTGTAGCCTCTTGCGATCTGGAAAGTTTGAGCCATTCCAAGCCTGAATTAAAAATTCATTTTATTGATGAAGCTGGCTTCAAATATAAAGGTGTGACAGATAGTGTTGACTATCTGAAAGGGGGAAAAGTACGTTTAGTTGACTATAAAACGGGAAAACCTAAGCGAAATACCTTTCAAAAGCCTTCATGGAAGGGTGTTTCTCCTTATGGGGGCGTTTATTGGAGGCAGCTTGCTTTTTATCAACTCTTATTTGAAGGGCATAATCAAGATGGATTATTGGTAGAAGAGGCAAAATTGATTTTTTTAGAAGAGGGTCTTTCCAGCGCTTCCCGTGAAGTTGTTATTACACTGGAATCCAACGATTTGGTAGCTTTTAAAAATCTAACACAAGAGGTAAATACCAAAATTCAAACGCATGATTTTTACAGAGGTTGCGGACAAGCTACCTGTGTTTGGTGTAATTATCTTAAAAATGAAATTTTGCCAGACCAGCTGGAAAATCCGGATCATCTATTTCTGGACGACGGCCCTTATCTTTGATGAGAGATTTTTTTAAATCAACGCTTAAACTTCGGTAAATTATTTTCAGTATTACAATTATTCCTATTTTGAGCCTTCAATCGATTTATATGAAAAATCTATTCCTTTTTTCACTCCTTTTTCTGTCATTTAGATTGACTGTCAATGGACAAACTGCATTGGAAAAGTTAGAAAGTAAGATTAAGGCTGAATTTAAGAGGTCACCTGGCTTATTTTGTCTGGCTTTCAAGGAAATTGGACAGCCGCAAAACCAGTTGATGATTCATGCTGACAGTATCGTTCATGCCGCCAGTACGATGAAAACGCCTGTGATGGTAGAAATATTCAATCAAATCGAACAAAAAAAGTGGAAATTGAGTGATTCTATCCTTGTAAAAAATGAATTTTCAAGTATTGTAGATGGTAGCCCTTATAAAATGGCAGTAGATGAGGATTCAGAAGGTCAGTTATACCAAAAGATTGGTGGAAAAACAACGCTTTATCAATTGATTTATGATATGATTACCTATAGCTCTAATTTGGCAACCAATATTTTAATTGAAATGGCGGACGCTAAAAAAGTGACTCAAAAGGTAAGGGAAATAGGAGCAAAAAATATGCAGGTTTTAAGAGGGGTGGAAGATCAGAAGGCGTATGATTTAGGACTGAATAATCAGGTAACAGCCAGGGATTTGATGTTGATTTTTGAAAAATTGGGAGAGGGAAAATGGATCAGTGAATCGTCATGTATTCAGATGATTGATATATTAAAGCAACAACATTTTAATGAATTAATCCCGGCTTTATTACCCAAAGAGGTGATTGTGGCCCATAAAACAGGTTGGATTACCAAACATAGTCATGATTCGGCATTAATTATACTGCCCGACGGAAGAAAATATGCCTTGGTTATCCTGAGTAAAGGATGGGAATCAAATGATTTAGCTACCGATATTTTGGCAAATTCGTCGAAGTACGTTTATGATTATATGGTAGGTTTATCGAATATTAAAAAATAAAACATGGCAACCCCGCAGTCTGTAGCATTTCATACCTTAGGATGTAAATTAAATTTTGCAGAAACCTCCGCTTTGGGTCGTCAATTTGAATCAGCTGGCTTCCAAGAGAGGCGTTTCACCGATCATGCCGATATTTATGTTATCAATACTTGTTCAGTAACCGATTTTGCCGATAGAAAATGCCGAAGGGTCGTTCGGCAAGCATTAAAACAAAATGAACAGGCATTTATTGTTGTTGTAGGTTGTTATGCACAGCTGAAACCGGAAGAAATAGCAGCAATTCCAGGCGTTGATCTGGTATTGGGAGCGGCTGAAAAGTTTCGGATGCTCCCGTTTATTGAGGGACTGAGTAAATCGACCGGAAAAGGGATGGTTCAGGCCGGAGAGGTGAGTGAGGTCGTCGATTTCGTAAATGCCTTTTCTGTAGGGGATCGTACCCGTTCTTTTTTGAAAGTTCAGGATGGTTGTGACTATAAATGTACCTTTTGTACCATTCCCCAAGCGAGAGGAAAAAGTAGAAGTGATACCGTGGAACATGTCGTCGCTAATGCCAGGGAAATAGCAAGCAGAGGGGTTCGTGAAATTGTATTAACGGGAGTAAATATAGGTGATTTTGGAAATGGAACGGCTGTTATTGAAGGGATGAAGCCGCGTAAAGAGGCTCTTTTTGCTGATCTCATCCAAGCTTTAGATGAGGTGGAAGAGGTGTCGAGATTTCGCATTTCCTCCATTGAACCAAATCTTTGTACTTCGGAAATTATTGAATTTGTCGCAAATTCCCGTCGGTTTGCCCCTCATTTCCATATTCCGTTGCAGTCCGGAAATAACAAGCAATTGCGTGAGATGAAACGCAGATATAAAAGGGAATTGTATCAGGAAAGAGTGGCGGAAATTAAAAGATTAATGCCCCATGCCTGCATTGGTGTCGATGTCATCGTCGGATTTCCAGGTGAAACAGAAGCCGATTTTGAAGAAACTTATGCCTTTATTTCTTCTCTTGATGTTAGTTACCTGCATGTTTTTACCTACTCCGAAAGGGATAATACCCCAGCTGCCTCCATGTCAGACATAATTCCTGTGGAAGAAAGAAGAAGGAGAAATGCCCTACTGACCAGTTTGTCTGAACAAAAGAGAATGACTTTT
>BJGN01000096.1 GCA_014190515.1 Bacteroidota bacterium | reverse complement strand
GATATTGCTTTTAATAATTTTTCCAATGCTACAAGTACTTTTGTATTACCCTTGAAACTAAATTGTATTTAGACAAATTATTTTATAAAATTTTCCAGTTTCCACCCTTGTCAGCACCAATTCGATCAATAATACCCTCTTTTTTCAGATTGGCAATATGTTTTTCAATTCCTTTTATACTTATTCCAATAATTTCACTCATTTCCATTGTTGTTATATTAGGATTTTCCTTAATTAGTGCCTTTATTTTCTCCCTACTTTTCTCCCTACTTTTTACTGACCGCATTAAGGTAACAGTAAACATTCCTTCTTTCTGGAAGAGAGGAGCCGGCAATGTTGCCTCCTTCATCAGATGAATGATTCTGGGAATGCCCGATCCAATTTGTTCAACCAGACGCATCCTGGAAAAAAGGCATTCGCTATGCTATGGGAATAACATTAAGCCCTGACGGGAATAAGATATTTGTAGGTGCTTGTTCCGATAGGCCTAACTTATCCCATAAAAGAGAACCTTTTTCTGCGATGGGTAAAATAAAATGTAATACCGTATTAGATAATTTAGAATTAGATACCGAAGGTAACTTATAGGTAGGTACCCATAAAAAAAACTTGCTTTCCTGGGGTTTTCCAAAAGGTCAAAAGGCAGTATTAAACCAGGTGTATCTGAATGATGGAAATCCCTATTCAGGATGTTCTGTAGCTGCTCCTTATAAAGGAAAAATATATATTGGATGTGTTTTTGACGATAGAGTGTTGGTGCTTCTTAATCAGGATTACCAGGATTCGTAGAGACGCGATGCCTCGCGTCTTTTCCCCGACAGGTTTCAATGTAATATTCATCTGCTATCACTTGGTTTTGAATCAGGATTTTCAGAATTTCGAGGATTTAAGAGGACGTTTTCGATTTGGGTGTAACGGTCATTCGTAGATTAGTTTCTTTTCACCTTCTTTTTCGTCGATGCGTTACGCATCGTCTTTTCCCCGATAGGTTTCAATATTAAAATTGTCCTAAATTCCTTGGTTTTGAATCACGGATTTTACAAGATTAATTGGGAGTTAGTACATTCCTCCATTTATTAGAATATCGCCAATTTTTCCATTTGTTTTCAAGATGGCGCTAATAACTATATTTGCGTCAACAATAAACCTCATTCTAAAAATCTATCGCGATTCCTTTCCCATCACGAAGTGTTTACTTCATATGCTAGTTTATCAACATCAGATTGCTTTGCCTTGGTTTTTGATGTCGCTTCGAGGTACTTAATATAATCAATAAGTCTTTGAAGTCCGAAGCTATCAAGAGAAGATGAAACAGTTATTGTAATCTGATCTTTTGAATTTCCTTCGATAAGCATTCAATTTTATTTTATTTCCAAGTATAATAAAATTCATAACAAGTTTCAATGTTTATGCCTTCTGGTGCATTGATAATGATACATAAAATGGATATAATTGATACTATATCGTAAAAATAGATTCCTCCTTGATCTGGAGAAAATTAGTTTTAATTTTTTGCTTCAACGTTTTAAGGAGTATTTTTGCCAGGACATAAAAGCATTATTTTCTTCCAATTTATTGATAAATTTTTAAATTTAAATTGAAATGTTTGTTTCTTTTTTTTTTTCGGAATACCTAGGTTGACTGCTAATTTCCTGCTATTTACCGGACAATTGACCAACTTATAAATTCTACTGAACAGCTTGCCACCCCTCCCGCTTGTTAGTTATCTTGCGCTCTCCTTTCTCATCTATACCATTTCTCCCGTTCCAAACTCCCATATAATTCCCTAATCCCATTTTCTAATGAAATAGATGGTTTCCAGTTGATTAATTGTATCGCCTTACTGGAATCCAATAACTTTCGGGGCGTTCCGTCCGCTTTGGATAAGTCAAATTGGATAACTCCCTTATATCCAATGATTCTTTTGATAATATGAGCCAGCTGACAGATGGATAGGTCGGTACTGGCACCAATATTTATGGGCGATACCTCATTATATTCCAGCATCAGGGTAAGTAGCGCTTCTGAAAGGTCATCTACATGAAGAAATTCCCTTCTGGGTGTTCCACTTCCCCAAAGGATTAAAGTAGGTATGTTATGCTTTTTTGCCTCGTGAATTTTACGGATTAAGGCTGGTAATACATGACAGGTTTCAAGGTCGTAATGATCATTTGGGCCATATAGATTAGGTGGCATGACGATGATGAAATTACACCCGAAATCCAGCTTGTATGCCTGGCAAAGTTTTATACCTGCTATTTTGGCTATTGCATAATATTCATTGCTTGGTTCCAGAGCGCCTTTCAATAACTCCGATTCCCTTATCGGTTGCGCGGCTAATCTGGGATACAAGCAACTCGATCCGAGAAAGAGGAGTTTTTTTACCTGGGATAAATATGCTGCTCGTATTACGTTAGTCTGTATTTGTAAATTATCATATATGAAGGTTGATCTGTAAGATAAATTTGCCTGAATACCACCTACTTTTGCCGCCGCAAGAAATACGTATTCTGGTTTCTCACGGTTGAAAAAATCGTTTACTGCCCGCTGATTCCTTACATCCATTTGTGCTGAAGTTTGGTAAATAAGATTTTTATATCCCTGCATTTCAAGTTTTCTAACGATAGCTGAACCTACTAATCCCATATGTCCGGCGATATAAATCTTGGATAGTATGTTCATTTCACTGCGTTTATTTGGTGTATCACACTTTGTATATCTGATGTTACCATTTCGTGAACCAGGCTATCTACAGATGTTCTGGCTTCCCATTGGAGTTCCTCTTTCGCCTTAGTTGCGTCACCTATTAACCATTCGATGTCTGTTGGACGATAAAATTGAGGATCAATGGCGACAAGAAGACTATTTATTTTAACAGGGTATAAGCTGTTTTTCGAAGACAAACAGTACCCTTTTTCAGCGGTACCAGTACCCTCGAATTGTAATTTGACACCTATTATATCAAATGATTTTTCAACAAATTCCCGAACGGAAGTGGAGATACCTGTGGCAATAACATAATCGTCGGGATTATTTTTCTGAAGCATCTGCCACATAGCTTCCACATAGTCTTCCGCATGCCCCCAATCTCTTTTCGCGTTCAGATTGCCTAAATACAGTGTTTTTTGACATCCTAATCCTATTTTGGCCACTGCCAAAGTGATTTTTCTGGTAACAAATGATTCATCGCGTAAGGGGCTTTCATGATTAAATAAAATACCATTGCAGGCAAATAAGCCATAAGAATTTCTGTAATTGGTAGTCATCCAATAGGCGAATAATTTGGAAATAGCATAAGGTGATGTTGGATGAAAAGGGGTTGATTCTACTTGAGGCGATTTGGCGGCGTTACCGAAAAGCTCCGACGTGGAGGCCTGGTAAAATTTTGTCTTTTGGCAAAGACCTGCTATTTTTATAGCCTCCAATAACCTCAATGTTCCCGTAGCATTTATATCGGCAGTATATTCCGGTTGGTCAAAACTGACTTGAACATGACTCATGGCAGCTAAATGATACACTTCGTCAGGTTGGATTTGCTGCACTAACTTTATGAGCATACCAGCATCTGAAAGGTCCCCAAAATGGGTAAAAAGATGAGTATTACCGAAAGCTGCTTCCCATTGTATGGCATCTATTCTCACGTTATTTAAGCGGGAAGTTCTACGCTGCATTCCATGTACCTCATATCCTTTTGAAAGTAATAATTTAGTCAAATAAGTACCGTCTTGGCCTGTGATTCCCGTTATTAAGGCTATTTTTTTAGTCATTTCAACATTTAATTTGTAATTTTTCATAATTTACGTGATTGAAAAGAATAACCTTAACTTTGTGAAAGTTAAAAACGGACAGTAATCTGAAAATGTAAAAGAGGGATGAATGATTTATTAATAGAAACCGCCACGGCATTTGTAGAAAAACATTTCCTGGAAAATATTCCGTCAAGTTATTTATATCATAATTTTAATCATGTTCAGGACGTACTTTCTGCTGCAAAAAGAATTGTTTCTGTTGAGTGTCCGTCCGATGAAGAGCAAGAAGCTTTGCTCTTGTCCGCCCTTTTTCACGACACAGGATTTTCCGGGGGGGCAAAAAACCACGAGGAGCGATCAGTACAAATTTTTAGACAGTTCGCAGCAAATTCCGTTGGGATAACTGATCAAGCCATTGAAAAGGTCGTACGTTTAATTTTATCTACAAAATCGAGTCATCAACCTACCGATTGGTTGGAAGGGGCTATGATTGACGCCGATTTTGGACATCTGGGGAATGAAAATTACTGGGACAGGTCCAATAGATTGCGTCAGGAATGGTTATTAACGGAAAATCAGTTTCAACCGGAAATTCAGTTCGTTCAGGCAGAATTGAATTTTATGGTTGCACATAAGTACAACACGCCCTCTGCCCGCATTCTTTTTGATGAAGGCAAAGAGAAAAATATCAAATTCCTTTTAAAGTATAAAAACACCATTTCACCATCAGAAGAGGGAAAAGACAAAAAGAAAAATAACAAACCCAGAGAAACGGAGGTGAGTAGGGGTGTCGAAACGATGTTTAGAGCTACTTACAGGACCCATATAAATTTAAGTGCTATTGCCGACAATAAGGCCAATATTATGCTGAGTATTTCGGCCATTATCATTTCTATAGTGGTGTCCAATTTGCTCCCTCAGCTAAAAATGAATCCCAGACTGGCATTTCCCACTTTTCTGCTTTTGGCCGTTTGCCTGATGTCCCTGGTTTTTGCCATTCTATCGACACGCCCTAAAGTTACGAGCGGAACAGTTACCGATGAGGATATAAAAGACAGAAAGGCTAATCTCCTTTTTTTTGGTAATTTCTATAATATGGAGATGGAGAAATTTCAGGAGGGTATGATGGAGATGATTCAAGATAATGATTTTTTGTATAATTCCATGACGAGGGATTTATATTTTTTAGGTAAAGTACTGGCAGTCAAGTATAAATACCTAAGAATTTGTTATGCCGTTTTCATGTACGGCATCATAATTGCTCTTTCTGCCTTTGGCTACATATATATAACAGGCTGATTATTTAGATTTCCTGTTTCCGCTAATCGTTCTTTGCATACGGGAATGAAAGCGATTTACGTCTTCTACCCTCAATTTTTCATGTTTTGTGCTTCTTCCCTGAACCCTTGCTCTCCATTTTTTGAAATTATTGGGATGCATTTCGCGGCGCATTATGGCAATAACCTCCGCTTCAGAGACACCAAATTGCCTGTAAATGCCATCGAAAGAGGTTCTGTCCTCCCAGGCCATTTCTACTATTCTATCAATTACCTGGTCATTTAAAGGTTCCATTTTCTTTGAATATTGATTCATTTAATAAATAGAGTATAAGGTAAAGAGTTTATAAAAATAAGATTAAATTAAAATATTTCTTTTAAAACGGGAAGTGATTTCAGTTCGGGAAAAAAATCAAGGTGAAATCTGTAATACCATATTATTTTGTCAATGAGATATAAACGCTGATCCCGGGAAAGTTTTATAACGGAAATTTGCTGTAAAGGAATGTTCATAAACAGGTCTAAAAGTCTGCTCGGTTCCGCCTCCAGATTATACTCCATGATCTCTTGAAAAGGTTCAAAATATCCTTCTTTAAGGTTTAAAGAACTATTGGATTCTGTCCATTCATTCACAGGAAAAAATCCCAGATGAGCGGTGAGGTGTAGTAAAAAATAAATGGTTACATTGGAAAATCCCTGATTTGCGTGGTCCAGGAACTGAAGATTGGCATCGATAAAATCATAAAGTTCTTTATTTGGCGCATTTTCTTTCACACTATGTCTTAAAACATCACCTAAAAACAATATTATAACGCCTTTTCGCAGGTCGCTTTGAATACTGGTAAATAGCCTGTCAAATTTTATTTCTTTTATTTTTTGCAAATTTTTTCCGTCCTGTACCTCTATAATTAAGTCGAGGGAAGACAGTGGTTGTAAAAATATCCCTTTAGAATGAACACCTCCTTTTCTGGCACCAGGGACAATGAAGGTTAAGAGACCGTTAGATTCTGTAAAAATATCGGTAATTACTTGGTGGTCTCCGTATTTAAGCGTTCGGAAAACATATCCTTTGGTTTTAATTATCATGTATGGCACACATTAGTTTACCAGCTACGCCATTCTTCATCTTCTATCGGAGCTTGTTTGTATTTCAGTTTAGTCTCCATTCGTTTTTTTTGCCTCTCCAGTACTAACTTAGCCAATTCAATGGATTGTTGTTCTGAAGGAGTATTTTGAAGCACAATACGCAGGGATTCGTCCGTAATATCTAAGCGATAAAAAAGGCTCCACAACTGTTCACGATCATGAACCATTAGGTGCTGAATCTGTTCGGATAACAAGTTCAAAAGTTCTTCCTCCGTGTATAAGTTGGTTTCTTGGGAAATAATATCCTTTTCATTCTTTAAAATAAGCGAAGAAAAAATATTATCTTCACGGATGAATGTTTTTTCAGACATTTAAGGAAGTATTCAGTGTAAAAAAAGATTAAATTTACAGAAAAATAATATATCATGGCTGCGATTACACTAAATGTTAATGGTAAGAAGCGCAAATTAGACATAGATCCTGAAATGCCTTTACTATGGGCATTAAGAGATTCTGTGGGACTGACGGGTACGAAATATGGATGTGGTATTGGACAATGTGGTGCATGTACTGTTTTAGTCGAAGGTGAGCCTATGCGCTCCTGCTCTCTTCCCGTATCTGTCTTTGACGGAAAAAAAATTGTAACAATTGAAGGTTTAAGTGAATCCGGCGATCATCCGGTGCAACAAGCCTGGCAAGAAGTGGATGTTCCTCAATGCGGATATTGTCAAGCGGGTCAAATCATGACGACCGTTGCTCTACTCGATAAAAATCCTTCACCGTCTGATGCCGATATCGATGAGGCCTTAGCTGGAAATATATGCCGTTGTGGTACCTATAATAGAATTAGAAAAGCCGTACATATTGCGTCACAAAAAGCCCGATAATTATGAATAATCCTCAATTTTCAGTATCAAGAAGATCCTTTATTAAGGTTACAGCCGTAGCAGGCGGCGGATTATTATTAGGTTTTTCTTCCGCCAATGCCGCAGCCTCAATCTCGGGTTTAAATGAAGCATTGTCTTTCAATCCCTTTATTTTGATATCCCCCGATGGATTCATTACCATTTATTCGCCAAATCCTGAAGTGGGTCAAGGCGTTAAGACGGCTATGCCCTTGATTGTCGCGGAAGAGTTAGACGCTGACTGGTCAAAGGTTAAAGTGGAACAAGCTCCTTTAGATGGTAAAAAATATCAACGGCAGGTAGCCGGAGGAAGTGGCTCTTTGAAGGCTTCATGGGCAACTTTGCGTCAGGCAGGTGCCACCGTTAGAATGATGATGCTGGCCGCAGCAGCGCAGAAATGGCAGGTTTCAGTAGATAGCCTGAGAACTGAAAATAGCCAGGTGCTTGGAAATAGTCAAAAGGCTTCTTATGCCGAACTGGCGACAGAAGCGGTGAAACAACCTGTGCCAACCAAGGTAGTACTTAAAAAACCAAGTGAATTTAGACTTTTAGGCAAATCTATTGCCAATGTAGATAATAAGGATATTTTTACGGGTAAAGCCATTTATGGTATTGATATCAAAAAGCCAGGAATGAAATACGCGGTGGTCGCAAGGCCTCCGGGATTTGGTCAAATACCTGATAAAATAAACGATGCCGCAGCCAAAGCTATCCCTGGAGTTTTCGGCGTTTACCCTTTTGATGACAAAATTGCTATCGTCGCCAATGATACCTGGACAGCATTAAAAGCCCGCAAGGCACTTGATGTTTCCTGGATTCAAAAGACAGCGGCGGAAAATACAGAGCAGCACGATAAATGGCTGACCGACCTGTTAGCTCAAAAGCCGGCTAAGGCATTTCGGACTGATGGCGATGCAGAAACCGCTTTCAGTCAGGCCGATAAAATCATTGAAGCGTCCTTTAGCTGCCCTTTTCTACCTCATAATGCTATGGAGCCAATGAACTTCTATGCAGATGTTAAGGAAGGATCAGCGGAATTAATCGGGCCATCACAAACACCTCAGCGTTCTCAAACAAAAGTAGCTGAAATATTAGGAATTCCTGTTGAAGCTGTTACCGTACAAATGACCAGAATGGGTGGTGGTTTCGGTAGAAGGTTAAGTTCAGATTTTGCAGAGGAAGCAGCAAAAATATCTCGGTTGGCTAAAAGCCCGGTAAAAGTTCTATGGACCAGAGAAGATGATATGGCAGGAGGGGTTTACAGACCAGCCTGCAAATATACTTATCGCGCCGCTATTGATAAAAATGGTGACTTTTTAGGCTTTCATGTTAGAGGTGCTGGCTTAAACGTAGGTAATCCTACCCGTGAAAATAATTTCCCTGCGGGAGCCATTCAGCATCTTTTAATTGAAGGTCATAATAAAGAATCTAATGTTACCACAGGTCCTTGGCGTGCACCCGTTCATAACTTTGTGGCTTTCGCCGAACAATGTTTCCTCGATGAAGTCGCATTTAATCTTAAGAAAGATCCAATTGATTTTAGAATGAATCTGTTGGATAAAGCTGCCTCAAATCCAGTGGGTAAGTTAGATTATGATGTAAACAGGTTTAAAAAAACCATTCAATTAGTTCGTTCGGTTTCTGGTTGGGACAATAAAAAAGATGGCGTTTTTATGGGTTTTAGTGCTTATTTCTCCTTTAGCTCTTACGTTGCAATGGTCGCGGAAGTGGTTCTGGAAAATAATAAACCTGTAATAAAAAAGGTGTATTGTGCCGCCGATTGTGGTATCGTAGTGAATAGAAGTGGTGCAGAGAACCAGATTGTTGGAGGTATTATCGACGGATTAGGGCATGCCCAATTTGGAAATATTGATATAAAAGAGGGGAAATCTCAACAATCAAATTTCGATACTTACAGAATGATAAAGATAAATGAGTCTTTCCCAGTGGAAGTTCATTTTGTGGAAAATGAAATAGATCCTACAGGTTTGGGTGAGCCTGCTTTACCTCCCGCTGCTGCAGCCGTGGCAAATGCCTTTTTTGCAGCTACAGGAAACAGATTATACAACCAGCCTTTTACAGAGGATAAAAAGAATTTAGGATGATTTTCTATTTCTCGGGTGAAACAGATTTAAAGTTTCTCTAAGGTAGTTGTTATCTAAATGGGTATATATTTCTGTCGTTAGGATGGATTCGTGTCCAAGCATTTCCTGGATAGCCCTTAAATCAGCTCCTCCCTCGAGTAAATGAGTAGCAAAAGAATGGCGAAAAGTGTGTGGGCTTATCAATAATGATAGCCCCGCCTTTTCGGCTAAATCTTTTACTATTTGGTATATAAATATTCTGGTTAGTCGTTTTCCCCGCCTATTTAAAAATAAAATATCAGTTTCTGATGCAGAAATTTTAGGTAAGTGGTTTCGCCAAGTAGTTAAATAGTCTTGTATATAACTAATTGCGTCTTCTCCAATAGGGACAATGCGCTCCTTGTCGCCTTTACCGATGACTCGCAAGAAGCCTTCGTTTGGAAAATAATTACTTATTCTTGCGTCACACAATTCACTGACTCTTAATCCTGAAGCATATAAAGTTTCTAAAATGGCTCTATTTCTGGTGCCTGTCGGTTCACTTAGATCAATTTGCTGAAAAAGTTTTTCAATGTCTGTGAAGGATATAACCTGTGGAATTTTCCTGTAGATTTTTGGACTTTCAATTAAATCAGTTGGATTTGATTTGATTTTGTCTTCTAAAAGTAACCATGCATAAAAGGTCTTAAGGGCGGAGGTAATCCTCGCCTGTGAAGCATTGGATTGTCCTAAATCAGTCAAGCTTCCAATGAATTCAGCTAGTTCTTGTAATTTTGCGTCTTCTGGTCTTAAATTAGGGTAACAATTTTCTAAAAAGCTAAAGTATTTGTCTAAATCTTGTTTGTAGTTTATATAGGTGTGATTCGATAATCCCCGTTCCAACAATAAATAAGCTTTGAAGCGTTCAAACACCACTTTTTTTTCCATTGATTAAGCCTTTTTTATAGGTTTTTTGTTTGAGTTAGTACTTTCATTTAGAACAATAGCAAAGGTTCTTATGTTCTGACTTTGTTTAATAGTAAAACTATCATGAAATATACGCCATTTAAACGATTTTTAAGAATGCTGGAATTAGATCGGCAGGATATCATTTACGTTTATGTATATGCGGTTTTAGCGGGAATTATAACCTTAAGTTTACCTTTGGGTATTCAGGCGATTATTGGATTAATTGCGGGTGGAAGCGTATCGAGCGCCTTATTTATCTTGCTTGGTGTTGTCACATTAGGCGTTGCTTTAACGGGTGTATTAAAGATAATGCAATTATCTGTTGTGGAGGTGATCCTCCAACGAATTTTTTTAAGATCAGCCCTTGATTTTAGTTTCAGGCTTCCCAGATTTAAATTGGAGGGACTTACAAAAAAGTATCCGCCCGAATTAATGAATCGGTTTTTCGATACATTAACGCTTCAAAAAGGCATTCCTAAGATACTCATTGATTTTTCGAGCGCGTCCTTCCAGATTTTAATAGGGTTACTACTCATTTCTTTCTATCATCCATTTTTTGTTTTTTTTAGCTTTATATTAATCGTCATTTTATTTTTAATATTCAGATTTACAGGGCCAATTGGATTTAAGACTAGTTTAATGGAGTCAAAGTACAAGTATGCGGTAGCGCATTGGCTGGAGGAAATTGCCAGATCTATGTACGATTTTAAAATTACGGCCAATAGAGCGAATCCCCTCATTACTACAGATAAATTAGCGTCGAAATATGTTGACAACAGGAAGGCGCATTTCAAGATTTTAATTACGCAGTACAGTACGGTAGTCCTATTTGAAACTATTTTGACGGCTACTTTACTAACTTTAGGCGCCTATTTAGTTATCGAAAATCAGATTAATATTGGACAGTTTGTTGCGGCAGAAATTATTGTGATTTTGGTTATCGCTTCGGTGGAAAAATTGATTTTGACCATGGAAAGTGTTTATGATGTGCTAACGGCTATTCAAAAAATGGGGGAAATAATGGACCTGCCCTTAGAAAGAGAAGATGGAGAATTGCTTTATTTTCCACCCAACCAAGTGGGTATTTCCTTGGAAGGTAGAGACTTATCTTTTTCTTACGAACCTGATGAACCCCCGTCGTTGCGAGATATAAACT